>JBDLJI010000015.1:0-15983 GCA_039714455.1 Thermodesulfobacteriota bacterium | reverse complement strand
CGCACATCAAAAGATAGCATTTATAGAGTCAGCAAGCAAGTGAGTTTATTTTTTATTACTTTATGGGATAGAAAACATGAGGGTCAAGCTGATCTAGCATGTCTGCATGTGAACTCGTGGATGATTCTCAAGTTGAGTTTTACCTCCAATGCCATTTCACGCAACCGAGCAGCGCAAAAAAGATGGAACAGTGCGAGGGGTATAAAGACAGGCAAGAAAAATAAACATAAAATTTATTCTGGCGTAAAAAAGCGCAGCCGTAAGGCATTGGTAACAACTGATACCGAACTCATTGCCATGGCACCACCGGCAATCATCGGATTCAACACAGGTCCTCCAAAGATATACAGCAAACCCGCGGCAACCGGAATACCAACCACGTTATAGGCAAAGGCCCAGAAAAGATTCTGTTTAATATTTCGCATGGTCGCCCGGCTGAGAGCAAGGGCAGTAAGCACTCCTCCCAGTTCCCCCTTCATAAGCACAATATCCCCTGATTCCACGGCCACGTCTATGCCGGTTCCCATGGCTATACCGACTTCAGCTTTTGCCAGGGCCGGGGCATCATTGATTCCATCTCCAACCATACCAACCTTCATCCCCCTGGATTGGAGTTCTGCCACCTTCTCTGCCTTGAAATCCGGCAGCACTTCGGCAATCACCTCTTCTATGCCGGCCTGGGAGGCTATCGCCCTGGCAGTAGTCTGGTTATCACCGGTGAGCATGAAAATCTTGACCCCCATATCTTTCAGCCTTTTTATTGTCTGCGGCGTTTCCGGCTTTATCTTGTCAGCAATGGCAAGTACTGCCGTCATTTCGCCATTGATAGCCAGAAAAAGGGAGGTTTTGCCGGAAGCTGCAAAATCTGCAGCCTTGCTGTCAATATCCAGATTATCAAAATGCTCAATCTGCTCCTTGATAAACTCCCTGTTGCCAAGAAGAAGGTTTTTATCACCTACGGACGCCTTGATCCCCTTACCTGGAATTGCCTCAAAGGAATCCGGTTCCTTCAGCTGGAGGTTCCTTTCTCTGGCTTCCTTAACAATAGCTTCAGCCAGGGGATGCTCAGAAACACTTTCCGCCCCTGCCACCAATGCTAAAATAGAATCTTCAGAAGTGGTTGTTTCCTGCACCAGCTCAAAATCGGTTAACTGCGGTTTCCCATAAGTAAGCGTTCCGGTCTTATCAAAAACCAGGGCATTGATTCCCTGGGCCATTTCCAGCGCTTCGCCACTTTTTATCAGAACACCGAGCTGTGCCCCACGACCTGTGCCAACCATGATCGATGTGGGAGTTGCCAAACCCATGGCACAGGGACAGGCAATAACAAGTACGGCGATGAATATCCGCAAGGCAAAAGGAAACGGTGCACCACCAATAAAATACCAGGCCAGTCCTGATAACATTGCCAGCACCATTACCGTTGGGACAAAATAAAGGCTTATCCTGTCTGCCAGGTTCGCTATGGGAGCCTTCGAGCCCTGGGCATCCCGCACCATTTTTATTATGCGCGCCAGGACGGTATCCTGACCGACGCGTTCTGCCAGTACGCGCAGCATACCGTTCTTATTCAGGGTGCCGCCAATAACCCTGTCTCCCTCGACTTTGCTGACCGGCAAACTCTCACCTGTCAGCATGGATTCATCCACACTTGATCGCCCCTTCATCACCTGGCCGTCTACAGAAATTCTCTCTCCAGGTTTCACCAGGATCAAATCCCCGGTTTCAATATCTGCAACAAGTATGGGAACCTGTTCCTCGTTTTCGGTTCCCGCATCCTTGATAAGAACAGCCTCGTCCGGGGTGAGTTCCATAAGTTGACTGATTGCATCAGACGTCTTGGCCTTGGAACGTGTCTCCAGGTATTTGCCTAATGAAACCAAGGCGATAAGAACGGCTGCGGACTCGTAATATAAATCCATAACCCTTGCCATCGGGTCAATACCCAGAAAAATCTCTATGAGATTCCAGGTTGAATAAATAAAAGCAGCCCCGGTACCAACTGCAATAAGTGAGTCCATATTAGGGGATTTTCTGATCAGGGCGGGAAATCCTATCATATAAAAGCGGCGGCCGGACCACATGACCGGTAAGACAAGCAGAAGCTGGGCCAGCCCAAAATTAAGCGGTGCATGATGAGGGTCAAGAAATTCCGGTAATGGCAGACCGAGCATTTCGCCCATGGACAGGATAAGAAGCGCTAAAGCAAAGCCGAATGCCGGGATCAACTCCCTTCTCATCCTGGTCAATTTTTCCCTGGTTTCCCGCTGCTGCTTTATCAACAGATTCTCATCATCTGCTGCCAGCACTTCAGCTTTAAATCCAAGACGGTCGATGGCTTCTAATATCTGGCGCTTGCTGATTGTATCTGGATCAAATGCAACTACACCCGTCTCGGCAGCCAAATTCACCTGCATAGAACGGATACCATCAAGTCCTCCTACAACCTTTTCTATTCTTGCCGAACAGGAGGCACAGGTCATACCTGTAAGCGCCAGGTCAAGTGTTACGTCGCTGCTTGGTATCTCAAGCTCGAAACCAAGGCCTGCAACCCTTCCTGCAATATCTTCAAGAGAGAGTATTGAATCATCCCATTCCACTTCCATGGTTTCTGCGGCCAGATTCACGGAAACAGCTTGAATACCATCCTGAGCTGCAAGCACTTTTTCAATACGGGCAGAACAGGAGGCACAGGTCATCCCTTTTACAGCAAGGGTTATTTTCTGCAGTTCATCCATAATTTTTTCTTTCAATCAAAATAGTTACCGCAATCCATTTTTCTCAACTATAAGCACAAAACCTCCTTGAAACAATCCGCCGTCCAATTTCCATGTAAGAAAAATTATCAAATAACTGGCAAAATCAATTTCCATGATTATTATTTTTTTTCCAGCAACATCTTTACTTTGTTTGCAGATGCCGCTTAAATTTAAATAGGGATTTCCGGCAGGAGTAAAGTACTATTTAAAGGGCTTAAGAATAATCTTAATAGAATATTTCTTCAGAAACAACGTACCGATTTAAAGACGAACTCTACCAAAGGAGCTAAAAATGGCTGTATTTAAATGTGAGAAATGTGGCGCCACCAAGGAAGGAAGATGCAAACCAAAGAAATGCCCGGAATGCGCTGAAGCAGGAACCATGCAGAAACAGGAGGGGGAAAAATCTTCCGGCTGCGGTTGCGCCTGCAAAAAATAATAAAAGGACTTTCATGTAATGGGTGAAAAAATACTTATTATTGGCGGCGTGGCAGCAGGACCCAAAACTGCATGCCGTGTCAAGCGGCTTCTACCGGATGCCGAGGTCACGATCGTTGATATAGACAGCCTCATCTCTTATGGCGGATGCGGAATTCCCTATTATGTTTCGGGCGATGTCTCTGATGAAAAGGAATTGCGTTCCACCAGCTTTCATGCTGTGCGGGATGAAGCCTTTTTTAGTGATGCCAAGGGAGTTTCAATGCTGACCCGGAATAAAGCACTGGCCATAAACCGGCAGGCTAAAACTGTCCAGGTGGAAAATCTTGATACCGGTGAGAAACAAAACCTTCCTTATGACAAACTCGTACTTGCCACAGGCAGCAGCCCCAATCGGCTACGCATCCCGGGTGCTGACCTGCAGGGAGTTTATGTTGTCAATGATATGCACCGTGCCATGGCCATAAAAAATGATCTTGCGCATGGCAAAGTGGATAAAGCCGTGGTCATTGGCGGCGGTGCCATCGGTCTGGAAATGGCCGAGGCCCTTGGCGACTTGTGGGGTATTGAAACAACGGTACTGGAATACATGGACCAGCTGCTGCCCAGAATTGTTGATCCACCCTTTGCGGCTATGTTGGAAAAGCATCTGCGGGATAACAACATCACCGTTTATACCGGTGAGTCGGCAACCGCGATTGAACCAGACGATACCGGTCGGGTTTGCAGGGTGGTAACACCCCAGCGCACCATTGAAACGAACCTGGTGATCATGTCCGTCGGCGTACGGCCCAGAGGCGACCTGGCACAAGAGGCCGGCCTGCTTGTTTCCCCACATGGCTCCATTGTGGTAAACAACCGCATGCAAACGTCAGATCCTGACATCTATGCAGCCGGTGACTGCACAGAAACAGTGAACCTGATAAGTGGCGCGAAAAATCACACACCCATGGGTTCACTGGCCAACCGCCAGGGCAGGATTGTTGCTGACAACATAGCCGGCATCCCTTCACGGTTTGACGGCTGGGTTGGCAGTTTTATCATGAAGGCATTTGAGTGCTGTATTGCGGGAACAGGTATGAGCCTGACCGCAGCCCGTGCTGACGATTTTGATGCCGAAGTGGCGATTACCGCCCAGTCGGACAGAGCCCATTTTTTCCCGACCCAAGCTGTTATCATGCTGCAGATGGTCTTTGACAAAACCAGCCGCAGGGTTCTCGGCTTTCAGGGGTTCGGCCCTATGAATGACTCCATCCTGGCCAGGATTAATGCGGCGGCAGCCCTGATTGCCAATGGAGCTACCATCGATGATTTCAGCAATCTGGAAATGGCTTATGCGCCACCCTTTTCAACAGCCCTTGATGCCTTGAATGCAACGGCCAATGTGGCGGACAACCTGGCAGCCGGCAGACTGCGTACCATTTCCATTGAAGACTATCTTGCCTGGATGAAGGCATCTCCGTCCTCAAGGCCGGACTGGGTGACGCTGGATATACGACACCCGAAAGAGGCGGCCGAATTCGTCAATGTTTTTAGCGAAGACCTGTGGAAAGCTATTCCCTATGTTGAGATCAGAGCCCGTTATTCCGAACTGCCTGATGACAAGACCCTGGTAATCATCTGTGATGCCGGCACACGGTCCTCTGAAGTACAGATCTTCTTAGACAGTGTCGGGCGCACAAACAACCTGGTACTTGGCGGCGGCTTTAACGCCATACGAAGAATAGGTCCTGACTGGTGGCCTTCAAAATAATCAAAATTAAATTTATTTTTATTGTAGGGAGTTAGCCCGCATTTCTCACGCACATTTCAGCAGCCGGATGTAACATTTTGAAATTGCTTGACTTATAACATAATCGACTTGTGAGAAACCCGAGTTAGACCGGTATATTTAGAAAAATTCTTCTTTTTTTATACTGATTGAAATATAATGGAAATACTCTCTTTCATTTAAGCCCGAGGAATTTTAAAATGCCCATAAGACACTTTCCGGAAGAGCATGAAAAATTTGAGATCCAGGCATACAAAAAACCCAAGAGTATAAAACTTCTCAAAGAAACGCACATCGCTTTTACCGGATCACCCCGAAAACATCCCTATGATGCGGAGAGGGTTATTCTGATTACCGACCCGTACAGTAAGATAACATCCTATTTTGAATTCAAGACTGCTGATATCTCCTATGTGGAAGAACTGGTCAACCTGGTCAATATAGATGGCGAGACTGTTCCCATGGCACGAATCTGGGTTAAGAAAAAAAGTATCGGCGCCAAAGCTTCACTTTTTATCGTCGATGATACAACTCTCTGAGCAACTTAATTTAAACCTGCTGCACAGCTGAACACTGGCCAGTTTAGCAACACATACTTTGGGATAGAGTCATGGGCAATCCATAGCCCGGCGCTACTTGATTACAAGAAGGCCAATGGGATTGAAACAGAAATTCCGATTCATTATTAGTTTTGCTGCACTCCTCTTTGTTATCCTGCTATCAGTTTTTTTTCATGGGACATACAAAATGCCGGGAAAATCTTATTCAGCCCACTTTCTGCCCCTTTCAGAAGAAGAAAAGAAAATAAGCTCCAACCTGCATAAGCATGTTTACAAACTGGCTGGAGAAATAGGCGAAAGAAACATCTGGCTGCCCTCAAAGCTCAATGCTGCAGCAGCTTATATTGAAAAAACCTGGCTTGGCCAGGATTATGCGGTCAAACACCAGGAGTATGATGCACGAGGTGTAAAATCAGTAAATCTTCAAATTGAAATTCCTGGAACAACGCTTTCAGATGAGATAATCCTGATCGGCGCCCACTATGATTCTGTACTTGGCTGTCCCGGAGCTAATGATAACGCCACAGGTATTGCTGCTTTGCTCGAAATATCCCGGCTGCTGGTCAACAGAAATCTTGCCAGGACGGTTCGTTTAGTTGCCTTCACCAATGAAGAACCTCCTTTTTTTCTTCGACGTGACATGGGAAGTAAAGTTTATGCTTCCCTGGCCCGCAAACGCAAAGATAATATCGTGGCCATGCTTTCCCTGGAAACAATGGGATATTATTCTGAGGCCCCTCATAGTCAGCAATATCCTTTTCCTTTCAGTTTTTTTTATCCCCATACTGCCAATTTTATCGGCTTTGTCGGAAACCTCGGTTCACGGCATCTGGTGCGGCAAAGCCTTGGTGCATTTCGGAGCCACACACAATTCCCCTCTGAAGGCACTGCAGCTCCAGAATGGATCACGGGCATAGGCTGGTCAGATCACTGGTCATTCTGGCGGGCAGGTTACAGGGCCATAATGGTAACGGATACAGCTTTATTCAGATATGAACACTATCACACCCCTGAGGATACACCTGAAAAAATTGATTATAACCGTTTAGCCAGGGTTACAAACGGTCTGGCCCACGTAGTCACTGAACTTGCAGGTATAAAAAACTTACAATAATTGTCTTGTGGTACGATGGCATTTAATTTCTCCAACTGCTTCGATGTTCAGCGAGAAAAAATAGAGGCAACAATCAATGTTTTTTTCTTTTCTGCCATTTCACGCAGCCGAGCAGCGGAGCATAAAATTGACAAACGACTCGACGGAGTACCCCGCTAGGGGGTATAAATTCACGACTTTTCGAGTCGTCAGTTTTTTTGAGAGCAGCGCAGGGAAGTCCCGCTAAGAGGGGCCAGCAGCGGAGCGGCGAATGATCGGCTGCCTTTTTCGCCGCTTCGCTGCTGGTTCGTTTTTGGGCAAGCAAAAATGAACATCAATTAAATTACTAAACATTTACAACAGGCTGTTTATTAACTACATAATTTACAATAACGATTAAAAACGATTTAACAATTTAAGGGTTAATATAATGCAGATTCATTTTCTAGGCGTCGGAGAAGCCTGTGATGGCAACCAACCGAACACATCTATCCTGTTAAAAACCGATGCCGGAGAAACCGCAGGGCGAATTCTACTTGACTGCGGCTTCAGTGTCCCGCACCAGTACCTCTCTTTAAATCCTTCAGCAGAAGAACTCGAAATACTTTGGATTTCACATTTCCATGGTGATCACTTTCTGGGTACCCCTCTTCTGCTCCTCTGGTTCTGGGAAATGAACAGGTCCAATCCTCTCAACATCATTGGCCCGCCAGGGGTCAAAGTTAAAATTGAACAAGCCCTTGAACTGGCCTATCCGAATCTTATATCCCGCCTGGGGTATTCCCTGTTATTTCACGAGATCATACCGGAGGAGCAACTGCACATTTCAGACAGCTCTTTTAATGCTGCCTATAACGAACATTCACAACCATGTTTGTCATTAAGGCTTGAACTCCACGGTAAATCCATCTTTTACAGCGGCGACGGCCGCCCAACCCCCATGACCCGATCATTGGCCAATGGATGTGATATTATAATTCATGAAGCTTACGGATTTGAGGACTCAGTACCTGGACATGGCTCCATCAAAACATGTCTTGATTTTGCCCGCAATTCAAACGTCAAACGTCTGGCACTGGTGCATATGCAGAGAGATATTCGTATGCAATCCGTAGATAAAATTGCAAGCTTTCAGAAAAAATATAATGACGTGAAAATTATATTACCGGAAAAAGGCAGCACAATAGCACTCTAGGAGCCTGACTGATGCACTTTAACAACACCTCCTAAATCAGTGATCTGATTTTTTTCGGCCTTGACACCCGTAACTCTTCTAAATTAAGGTATTTTTTGACAAAGGGATACTCAGGGCACTTACACCTAAGACATCACAAGATGTGTCCGGGCAATCGGACCCAACTTTATCAGGAGGCATTTAATGCGATACATCTCCATAATCTTTGCACTGGTCATAATTGCATCAACTGTGATTGCACCTCCGGCTGAAGCTGACACACGCTATGTCGGAGACCAGTTGGTAATCACTTTACGTATGGGAAAAAGTGCACAGCATAAGATATTAAAAACTTTGAAGACAGGCGCTTCTATGGAAGTATTGGAGGAAGAAGACCCGTCATATTTAAAAGTAAGAACCAGCGACGGTACCGAGGGATATGTTCTGCGCCAGTATATAAGTTCAAATCTTCCTAAAGCGCTACGTATCGACGAGCTTGAAATCGAAAACAGTGGGCTGCAGAAAAAAATCAGTGAACTGCAGCAAACAAAGATCAGCCTTGAAAAGCAGCTCAGTGGAATCAAGGAAAAATATGCTCGTGAATTCTCTGACTTAACTACAAAATCAGCAGATTATGAACAAAATCTTGAACAGTCCTTAAACAAGGAACGCATTATAACTGAAAAGTACAACACCCTTATGGCCCAGGCCGAAAATGTCGTAATGATCGCTCAAGAGCGGGATCAATTGCTCCAAAAAAATAAAAAACTGACAACAGGCATTAAAGAACTCCGAAATGAATATAAAAAAGCATCTAATTCCAAAATGATTAAATGGTTTCTGGCAGGTGGCGGGGTTTTCTTCTTCGGCTGGATAATAGGAAAAATTTCCAGAAAAAAACGAAGTCGTCTTTAAACTTCTTGAAAATTTCTATTTAGACATTTATTAGAACCTATAAAAGGAGTATCAACTTCTATGCACGTAATACAATGATCTTTGCTTTGAGTTCATATCAAACAGCTACACCCTGCCGGGATTTTGCAACAATACCTGGCAGAGTTTCACAAAAAATATCAACCTCCCGGCTTGTGCTGAACCTGCTTAAACTGATACGCAAAGTACCATGTATATGGGTCTCCGGTACCGCCATGGCCCGCAACACATGGGATGGATCAAGATCGCCGCTGTGACAGGCTGAATGTGCCGACACAGCGATACCCCTTTCGTCCAGTTCCTGTACCATTGCCCCGGAAGCACAATTTTTGAAACTCACATTCAGCGTATTTGTCAGTCGAGGCTGACTAGCACCATTAACAATTGCTCCATCAATCTCCTGCAGGATGCGTTCCTGCAATCTGTTACGAAGGTTATGAACCTCGGACTTGCCACTCTCCAGATATTTGCCGGCTAATTCACATGCTTGCCCCAATCCAACTATCCCGGCAACATTTTCGGTTCCCGCCCGGTGGTTCATTTCCTGACTGGCCCCCATGATCAGTTTCGCAAAGGGAGCTGTCCTCTTGACATAGAGGGCACCACTGCCCTTGGGACCATGAAGCTTGTGTGCTGCCACAGCAAGATAATCGACCTGCAGGGTTTCAAGATCAAGAGGTTGCTTACCCACCAGCTGCACGGCATCACAGAGAAAAAGCACTTCTTTTTCCCGGCAGAGTGCGCCTATTGCTTCCAGCGGCCAGATGACTCCGCTTTCATTATTGGCCCCCATAAGCGTTACGAGTGCAGTATCCGGTCGGATGCTTTCAGCCAATTGTTGCAGGTCCAGGCCTCCATCCCCGCTCACCGGCAGCAATTCTATGGTATAGCCGAATCTCTGCTGGAGAAATTCAAGGGGTTTTAAAATCGAAGCGTGCTCAACGACAGAAGTGATAATATGTTTTTTTTCAGGAAAGGCAGTAATTGCACTCCAAATTGCAGTATTGTTTGCCTCGGTCCCGCCACTGGTAAAAAATAGCCTCTTCGGTGCACAGTTAAGCAGGAAAGCCACCTGATCTCTGGCATTATTAATTCCTGCAAGAGCCTGTTCCCCGAACCTGTGCCCGCTTGAAGGGTTACCAAAACACTCACCGAGATAGGGAAGTATTGCTTCATGCACTGCCGGGTCCAAGGGCGTTGTGGCATTATTATCGAAGTAAATCCTCTCCATATTCCACCTGCTTTCTCCAAAATTCTCTCACGTCAAAACTCGTTAGACTTGGTGCCAAACGAGTTGAGAATTCACGGTCCATATTCATTCAAGTAAAATTATAACTCAGACGTTACAGCTTCTATATTTCAAGCATTCTGGCCAAAGCAATCCTGGCCAGTTTTGCAGTATCCGGATCAACTGTAATTTGATTTTTCACTTCCCTGTTTACCAGGCCATCAAGAACCCAGAGAAGATACTTCGGCTTTATCCTGTACATTGTTGAGCACAGACATTGAAACGGCGAAAGAGAGTGAATCTCCTTGTCAGGATTTAAACGGGCAAGCCTGTTCACCAGGTTAATTTCTGTCCCTATGGCCCATTTTGATCCAGGGGGCGAACTGGAAACAGCATTAATAATGTTTTCTGTAGAACCATACTGGTCAGATCCTGCAACCACCTCATGGGTGCATTCGGGATGAACAATTATCCTGACCTCAGGATCATTTTCACGCCACATCCTGACATGGGCTGCATTAAATTGCATATGGACTGTACAGTACCCGTTCCATAAAATAACCTTTGCCCTCTTTATTGCATCTTCACTGTTGCCACCCAGATACTCATCACGATTCCAGAGAATTATCTCTTCAGGCTTTATCCCCAATGCAACAGCGGAATTTCTCCCAAGATGTTCATCAGGGAAAAAGAAAACCTTATCCCCTCGCTCAAGGGCCCAGGTCAAAACCCTCTCAGCATTGGACGAGGTGCAGACCGAGCCTTGCCGCTCTCCAACAAATGCCTTGATTGCAGCGGATGAATTAACATAGGTAACTGGAATAATTCGGTTAGCTTTGGTTACCGCAGTAAGCTCTTTCCAGGCCCAGGCCACCTCATCCAGGGAAGCCATATCTGCCATGGGGCACCCGGCTCTGAGATCAGGCAGAATCACAGCCTGGTTGTCACCTGTCAGGATATCAGCCGATTCAGCCATAAAGTGAACACCGCAGAAGACGATATAAGGTTTGTCATCACAGGCGGCGGCGTGTTTCGCAAGTTTCAGAGAATCGCCGGTCATGTCGGCAAACCGGTAAACAGATTCCTGCTGGTAGTGGTGGGAAAGAATCAGGAGTTTCTCGCCCAACTCTTCCTTACGCGCAACTATACGTTCAGCCAAGACATCCTCAGGCTGCTCGTCGTATTCCGATCCTATATCAATCTGTTGTGGTTCCAATGTGCAGCTCTTTTCTCAAATTATAAAATATCAACAGATCGGTTATTCATGATCTAATTATTGGTAAAACCCTGTGACACTTCTTTACCTTGCCAGTTTAACCCACGCAGCACAAGGTCCCTTGTCGCCCTGTCCCTCGCCAAACTTTACGCCATCCCCCTCAGACAACTCATTCATGGTGATATCTTTCAATGCATTTTCATGAAAATAAATCTCCTGACCCTGCGGCGTAACGATAAAGCCATAGGATTCATAGGGGAAAATGCTTTTCACTACGCCTTCACCACCACTTGCCCCTTTTGCTGCTTCCGGCTGCACCTTGAAAGACTGGCGTCTTTTGCGCTGCAGCTCCTTTAACTGCAACCCGAGAGTGTTAAATGCATCCACCAACATAGGAACAACCTTTTCCCCTTTTCTTTTCACGACAGCCGTATCATTTGGTATTGAAGCTATTAATCGGAGTTCATAACCCCCTTCTTTGTGGGAAGATGTGCCTTCAATTGTCACGCGCAAATTTTGAATAAAGCCTGCATGATGCCTATCAAGTCGCGTCCTCTCTTCATCTATTTTTTCCTGCCACACCTTACGTATCTCCAAGTTACGGGCTTCAACCTGTAGTTCCATCTAGCTCCTCCATAAAATTTTAAGCACTATTTAAATGCGCCTTAAACGCACGTTCATTTATTATGCTCTATATAATACCATATATTAGTATGATACCCTAGCATTGTTGACAAATTCCGCCGAAAAAACAGCAGCGGAACATCTAATGTTTCATTCACATCCAAAGAGCCGGAAACTAAATAAAAATGTAAAAACTTGGCAAGTCAAAAAAAACATAATAAGGTGTTTTTCTTTTTCCCAATATATTTGAACATAATCACGAAAGGAAATGGATACAACAACATGCTTGTCAAAGACATATTACATTCCGAAAAAACCTGTATCAGCTATGAATTTTTCCCCCCTAAACTGGAAGCTGACTGGGACATGCTGTTCCAGACAATTTCAGATTTAATCCCTCTTGAGCCTGCCTATGTCAGTGTAACATACGGTGCGGGAGGCTCTACCCGTGATCGCACCCATGACCTTTTGGTTAAAATCCAGGAGGAAACCGATCTTACAGTTGTGTCGCATTTAACCTGTGTCGGTTCCACAAGGGACGACATCCATGCTATTTTGAGCAAGTATACAGAACACGGAATTGAGAATATCCTGGCCTTGCGGGGTGATCTTCCCAAAGGGCAGACCCATTGGGAGCAACCTGAAAACGGCTTTGCCTATGCCGCTGACCTGGTCGCGTATATCAAAAAACATTTTCCAGAAATAGGCGTCGGGGTAGCCGGATTTCCTGAGGGTCATCCCGAAACACCTAATCGTCTTAAAGAGATTGACTACCTCAAGGCAAAGGTTGATGCGGGTGCTGACTATATTGTCTCCCAACTCTTTTTTGAGAATCGCGATTTTTATGATTTCTGCGAACGCTGCACACTGGCACATATTAACGTCCCTGTCATAGCCGGTGTCATGCCTATAACCACCAAGCGCAGTATGGTCCGGATGGCGGAACTTGCCGCCGGGGCTCGAATACCTGCACGGCTTCTGAAGTCTGTAGAACGGGCAGGCAGTGATGAATATGTGGAAAGGGTCGGGGTTCATTGGGCCACTGAGCAGGTTCGTGACCTGATTGATAATAATACACGGGGAATCCATCTTTACACCTTGAACTGCTCCACAGCAACTCTACGGATATATCAATCCCTTGGAATCAGCAGTTCCACGCAGCTTTAAATGTAAGAAAGATTCTCAACTTATTTTTTTGAAGCTTCTTGTGTAAAGCATGCTGGCATTGATCACCATTTTCTGCACATCTTTTGTCATTGCCCTTTCCGGGGCAATGATGCCAGGGCCATTACTTACAGCTACAATCAGTGAGACTTCACGCCAGGGGTTCAAAGCCGGACCACTTCTTATTCTAGGACACGGTATTCTTGAACTTCTCCTGGTTCTTGCCCTGATCCTTGGTCTTGCACCCTTCATACAGAGACAGGAGGTCTTTATTTTTACTGCCTTTGCCGGGGCTATCATTCTTGTTTGGATGGCAGTGGGTATGCTGCGCACGCTCCATAGCCTTCATATTGATTGGGAAAAAAAATCTGCCGGGTCCAATCATTTAATCATGTCCGGCATTTTGTTGAGTATTGCTAACCCTTATTGGACTATCTGGTGGGCATCCATTGGCTTAGGGTATATACTTTACAGCCAAAAGTTTGGCATTCTGGGTGTTTTCATTTTTTTCTTGGGTCATATCATGGCAGACCTTACATGGTATGCTATTATCTCCCTGGCTGTTGACAGGGGTCGCCATTTCTTAACTGACAGACTCTACAGGAGCGTTATAAGGATATGCGCATCTTTTCTAATTGTCTTTGCCTGTTATTTTGCCTATGCCGGCTTTCATAAAATATTTGCATGATTACTTATACAATTCATGAATACATGAAAAATACATCATGCCTAAAAATACAATCAAAATAAGAACTGTTCACTACGGCTGGTATGTTGTAGCAGCCGGCACACTCTGCATCTTTGCCAGTCTTGGTTTCGGGCGTTTTGCATTGGGAATGCTGCTGCCCGCCATGGCAGAATCACTCAATCTCACATACTCCCAGATGGGTTTGATCAGCACCTCAAATTTTGTGGGCTATCTGGTTGCAGTCCTCTTATGCGGGCACATAAGCACAAAAACCGGAAGCAGGCTTCTGATTTTCTGTGCTCTTCTTCTTGTTGCTGTTTCCATGCTTCTTGTAAGCAGGGCGAACAGTTTTACAACAGTCGCTATTATCTACACGCTGACCGGTATGGGAAGTGGAGCTTCCAATGTACCGATGATGGCCCTGATCGCCTCCTGGTTCGGCCCCGGGCAGCGGGGAAGGGCAGCAGGATTTGTTGTCATTGGCAGCGGTTTTGCCATTCTTCTTTCCGGCAAGATGATCCCCTATCTCAATCAACTGGGAGGATCAGACGGCTGGCGAATCAGCTGGCTGGTATTGGGAATAATTGTGCTCATTATTTCCATCATCTGCTTTGTAGTAATCCGTGACACGCCTGCTGAATTAGGCTTGGAATCTGTTGATGACAAAAAAAATTCCTGTTGGGATATAAACTCAGATTTTACTGGAGACAACGCATCTGTTACCCAAAAAGATATCTACCACCTGGGGGCAATTTATTTTCTCTTTGGTTATACGTATGTGATTTATGCCACCTTTATTGTAACCGCGCTGGTGCAGGAGCGTGGGTTTTCTGAGGCGGTTGCAGGCAACTTCTGGTCCTGGGTTGGATTTTTAAGCCTCTTTTCAGGCCCTGTATTCGGCACCCTTTCAGACAAACTCGGCAGAAAGGCCGGCCTCATTATGGTTTTCGCTATTCAGATGTGCGCCTATCTTTTAGTTGCCTTTTCACTGCCCATGGAATTCCTTTATCTCTCAATCGGCTGTTATGGCATAGTGGCCTGGTCCATACCGTCAATCATGGCTGCCCTTGTCGGGGATTATGTTGGACCTCAAAAGACGGCACGGGTCTTTGGTTTTATAACCTTCATCTTTGCTCTTGGTCAGATAACAGGCCCGGCAATAGCTGGTTTTCTGGCTGAAAAATCCGGCAGCTTTTCAAGCAGTTTTCTGATGGCTGCCCTGTTTGCAGGTCTTGCGGTCTTTCTTTCAACCCGTCTCAAAAAAACAGTGGATATTCAGTAAATTATCCCAAAATCCAACCTCAGTCTCTTTAATATTATCATTTTTTAACTTGCCGTTGACATGCGGTTACATTACTCTTTTTTAAAAACCTACAGAAACAGCCTATTCCTACTGATTCAACCATCGGGGAACTTCAGAATTAATGGAAAATCAATTTCTCCTGGCCGGTGATATTGGCGGCACAAAAACTGCTCTGGCTCTTTTTTCTTTTGAAAAAGGTCCCACACAACCTCTTTTTGAAGTTACTTATCCAAGCAATTCCTATTCCGGACTGGATGCAATCATCCTAGATTTCTTTTCACAGGTTGATGTTTCTGCCGCAACAGCCTGTTTCGGTGTAGCAGGACCGGTTAAGGATGGCAGAGCTGTCATTACTAAACTGCCCTGGCAGCCTGATAGCAAAATGCTGCAATCAACACATGGTTTTTCCAAGGCAATATTGATCAATGACCTGGTAGCAACGGGATATGCCATTCCAAACCTGTCGTCATCAGACGTATTAACCATCAACGAAGGCGTCAGTACTGCCGAAGGTGCAATAGGAATAATTGCTCCAGGTACCGGACTTGGTGAGGCCATTTTTTCCTGGGAGGGCTCCCGCTACACTCCAGTCCCATCAGAAGGTGGTCATACCGACTTTGCACCTATCTCTGAAATTGAACTTAACCTGCTGGCTTTTCTAAACAAACGGTATGACCATGTAAGTTACGACCGGATCTGTTCAGGCCGTGGCCTGCCGGACATATACGATTTCCTCAAAACACATCTGCAGATTGAAGAACCGGACTGGCTGGCTGAGGAGTTGGCAACTGCGGAAGACCGGACACCTGTCATTGTCAATGGAGCTTTAAATGATGCCAAACAATGTAAAATATGCAGAAAAACACTGCAGATGTTCGTATCTATTCTGGGCGCCGAAGCCGGCAATCTGGCACTCAAAGGTTTAACCACGGGCGGCATGTATCTGGGAGGAGGAATCCCCCCCCGTATCCTGCCTTTTCTCAAAGAAGAAATTTTCATGAAATCATATACCGGCAAAGGAAGCATGTCCTA
>JBDLJI010000014.1:0-16765 GCA_039714455.1 Thermodesulfobacteriota bacterium | reverse complement strand
TTATATTGCCGCTGTATATGGCAGTTTTTTTTCTGCTGCTTACTGTCACCCATGCATGGTCGGGGGATAGTGCCGATCAGTCGCCAGATGCACAGACTCATGTGACTCTCGCAACAGGTGAAGCTGTCAATGATGCAAAAGATGATACCTGGACGGAGGAGGATAATTGGGATGATGGGTGGGACGAAGGGGATACTATCGCCGACCCCCTCGAACCTCTTAATCGTGCCTTTTTTCACTTCAATGATAAATTGTATTACTGGGTTTTAAAACCTGTCTCCAGGGGATACTCTGCAATAACTCCTGAAGATGTGCGGATAGTAGTCAGAAACTTTTTTGATAATCTCAGGACTCCCACAAGAGCAGTTAACAGTCTGCTTCAAGGACAGGTGCGAGACTCTTCAGTGGAGGTGACACGTTTTATTCTCAATTCCACAGTCGGTATTTTCGGACTTGGTGATTTTGCAAAGGATGTTCTTGATCTGCGTTCAACCAAAGAAGATACGGGGCAGACCCTGGGGCATTACGGTGCTGGGGGGGGATTCTATATTTATTGGCCATTTCTGGGGCCTTCCAATTTAAGGGATTCTTTAGGATTGGTCGGCGATGCCTATTTGCATCCCTTAATATTTTTTGATGCCGACTGGGGGGTTATAGTTGGGTTGTGGACTTTTGAGAAGGTAAATTATACTGCCCTGACTCTGGGCGATTATGAATTGTTTACGGAAACAGCTTTAGATCCATACACAGCAGTAAAAGATGCTTATAATCAGTATAGAAACGGCCTTATAAAAGAATAAAGGTTTGTTGTATACCTGTGGAAAAAACATCAGGATTAAGAGACAATGGGTAAATATAGTAAACAGTTAAGCTTGATTTCGGTTTTCTTGCTGATGGTATGGATGTTGCTGTCATCAGGTGGTGAAAGAGCCTTGGCTTCATCAGAAAATGACCCTCTGGTGCAGCTGCAAAAGTCGGTAGATGAAATTCTTATGATATTGCAGTCAGAGGAATTGCAGACCCCTGAGAAAAAGGACGAGCGCAAACAGCGTGTTCTTACTGTTGTCAACAGAATGTTTGATTTTCGTGGAATGGCCAGAAGCTCTCTGGGGCAAAACTGGAACAGCCTTACCACCGAAGAACGGGACAGGTTTGTAAGTCTTTTTGCAAGCCTCATAGAACAGCGTTATATTGGCAAGATTGATGCTTACAATAATCAGAAAGTTATTTATAAGGACCAGCGTGTCAGAAATAATAAGGCCAGGGTCTATACAGCTATAATTGATAAGGATCTGGAAATCCCGATAGATTACAGTTTACAGATGAGCCAGGGTAAATGGCTCATCAAAGATTTAAAGATAGAAAATGTGAGTTTGATCGCAAATTATCGAAGAGATTTTAACTCCATAATCAGAAAAGAACAGTTTGCCGGGCTGGTAGAAAAGATTACTGAACAGCTTGAAAAATAAGAAATGCAAAATTGGTTTCTCAATATGGATTCCGTAAATTGTATCTGTTGTGATGCTCGATCAGAAGATATCAGGATGGCCTTCAGTTTTCTTTCCACGGAGGAGATTGAAATACTTTGCTCGTATCTGCAACTGCGAGAGTGGCAGGCGGATGCAGTGGTTATGCGCGAAGGAGCTGCTGAAGATTACGTGGGGTTTTTACTTGAAGGCAAACTGGCTGTTAAAAAGAAAACAGGATATTGGGATAAACATATAATCATTGCCATTCTTGAAAAGGGCGCCATGGTTGGAGAGGGAGCTTTTATAGAGAGTGGACCGCGTTCTAATGATGTTATCGCCATTGAACCATGCAGGCTCCTTACTCTTTCCGCTCCGAAAATGGACGAGCTTACTTTGAATAATCCCTTACTTGCCGTCAAACTTATGAAACGCATGCTGTTTATCATGAGTATACGATTAAGAAAGGCGAGTGATCGCATTTCTGAATTGCTTTGACAATTCATTTCAACATCCTCTTGCCCCCTTCAGGTTTATTCATGACGGTGAAGAATTCTGTTACCTTATTTGTGATGGTAATTCTCATAAATTCTTGGAAATTTTTATAATATATATAGTTCGATGAATACAAAAATTGCTGAAAGGGATCAGGGGAGGTTTCGTCGGGTTTCAAATGCAAGGATATTTGACGGTCATCCTTTGAAATTAAGCGTTCAGGCTGTTTCTGTGATGGTATTAATTTATGCCGTTGTAATACCTGCCATTTCCTTACTTTTTTCATACCTGCATGGAACGGAATATTTTTTAGTTTTCTGGACATTATTGCCGGGTGCTTTGCTGGGTTTTGTTTTACTCGTTTTAGAACGTGCGCTTGCACAGCTGAAAAATTACCTGTTTTTTCAAATGGGAAAACTTCTCACAGCTTTTTTGTTGTTTTTTATTCATACCATTGGATACCTTGCCCTCTCTTCCGTTGTGGTGAATTATCCAATCGGGTATCTCATGGCGAAGACGAAAGGAATGACTGGAATGGCAGGGGAATACAGCCTGTTTTTAGTCAATTTTTTTATTGTGCTGGCCCTGCTAAGCTGGCTGAGAAATGTACGGTCGGGGCCTAATAACTGCTTTTAGGATGGCGATTCTCAAATTCATCTTTAGCTGCACTTTTTTATACAGAAAGATGTCATGATTTACGCTGGTAAAAAAAGGCGTAAGAATTGCAATAAAGAGCGTTACAGTGGGAAAATGACTTGACAATTATAGGTAATTTTTTATAGTCTCCGCTGTTTAGTATTTGATCATGTGAAAAACATATTTTTAAGAAGAAGTGAACATCTCTTCCTAAAACATACTGTAAAGAAAAATTGTATATATATTCGGAGGTTAGAAAGTGGCTTTACCTAAACGTAGACATTCCTATTCCAGGACGAGGAAAAGACGCTCCCATGATGCGTTGACCCCTGCGTCTGTCTCAAGCTGTCCTAAATGTGGGGAGCCTAAGCTCTCGCACAGGCTTTGCGGCGGCTGTGGAACCTATAAGGACAGGACTGTTATCAAGCTTGAAGAAGAACTGGAGTAAAACGTGACATTGCGTATTGCCCTGGATGCCATGGGTGGCGAACGAGGCCCGGAGGAAATGGTTGCCGGGGCGATACAGGCTGTTGAGGAATCAGACCTGGATGTAGCACTCATTGGTGATGAAAACGTCCTCAACAGAATTTTGCAGAACCAGCCCCTGGCTTCCTCCAGATTGCATATCGTTCATGCTTCTCAAATAGTTTCCATGGATGAGTCTCCCTTTGATGCAATACGGAAGAAAAAAGACTCATCAATCAGCAGAGCATTTGAGCAGATCAAAAATGGCGAAGCAGATGGTGTGGTGAGTGCGGGTAACTCCGGCGCTACCATGGCTTCAGCCATCAAATCGCTGGGCCGTTTGGAAAATATAGCAAGGCCCGGGATTGCCAGTATATTCCCAACTCTGAAAAAGCCTCTGGTCATGATGGATGTGGGTGCAAATGTTGACTGTCGTCCACAGCATCTGTTCCAGTTCGGTGTTATGGGCTCAGCGTTTTCAGATAACCTGTTTAAAATACGGAAACCCAGTATCGGGTTGCTCAGTATCGGAGAGGAGGGCGGTAAGGGTAATGTGCTGGTCAAGAGCGCCCATGAACTTTTCAGGAAAAGTTCGCTCAATTTTATCGGAAATGTTGAAGGCAGGGATATTTTTCAGGGAGATGTTGACGTTATCGTCTGTGACGGTTTTGTTGGAAATGTCTGTTTGAAAGTCAGCGAAGGATTAGCTGAAGCAATTATTGCCATGCTGCGCACTGAAATGTCAAAGAGTTTTATGGCTAAAATAGGTTATCTTCTCGCCAAGCAGGCTTTTAACAATTTTGGTAAAAGGGTCGATTATTCCGAATATGGCGGTGCACCGCTGTTGGGTATAAACGGCACTGGAATAGTTTGTCATGGCCGTTCTAATGCCAAAGCTATTAAAAATGCTATAAGGGTCGCAGCTGAGATGATTCGCAGCAGGGTGAATGGCCATATTATGCAGCTGTTGTCAGAATCTAATCCGGCTCAAGCCAAAGAAGTGCAAGAGGGATCTGGTGCTGATCAAAAGTCTGGAGAGACTGAATGGCCGGTCGAACAAAAATAATTGGGACAGGCTCTTATTTGCCGAAACGCATCTTGACCAATAAGGAATTGGAGAAGATCGTTGAAACAAATGATGAGTGGATAACCACCCGGACCGGTATCAGGAGCAGAAGAATAGCAGGAGCCGGAGAAGAAACCTCAAAAATGGCGGCCCAGGCAGCTATAAAGGCGTTAACCATGGCTGGAGTCACTGCCCGGGAACTTGATATGATTATCGTGGGCACTATAACCGCCGAAATGGTGATGCCCTCCTGTGCCTGTCTTGTGCAGAAGGAAATTGGTGCTGAAAATGCGTTTGCCTTTGATGTCAGTGCTGCATGTTCCGGCTTTGTTTATACCCTGGAGATAGCAGACAGATATTTAAAAAATGCACCTGACATGAAAATCCTTCTAGTAGGGGCGGAGACACTTTCTGCCAGAGTCAACTGGCAGGATCGTAACACCTGTGTTCTCTTTGGTGATGGCGCAGGCGCCTGTGTAGTCACCGGCAGTAAAGATGAAAATGGTTTGTTGGCCAGCCAGCTCTATAGTGACGGATGCCTCTGGCAACTGCTGAGCCTGGATGCGGTGCCTCGTCGTTACTGTCCGGTTGTGGATTATGAGACAATTCCTGACCGGGACAGTTTTTGTGATGGTTCGGCATTCAACATGGTTGGCAAGGATGTATTTAAACATGCTGTTCGTGAAATGGGAGATGCTGTAGAGAATCTGCTTAAAAGAGAGGGTATCACGGTAGATGACATTGATCTTATGATTCCTCACCAGGCCAATATCAGAATTCTTAAAAGCTTGGCTGAAAGGGTTAACCTGCCATTTGAAAAAGTATACACAACCATACAAAAATACGGGAATTCATCTGCAGCCAGTCTGCCGATAGCCTTGGATGAGGCGAATAGTGAAGGACGTCTGCAGAAAGGCGATCTGCTGCTTTTCAGCGTATTTGGCGGAGGCTTTACCTGGGGAGTCGTACTTTTGCGCTGGTAGAGACTTGTTGCTGCAAGAATGTTTTTTTTTGTTTTTGAGCTTGCCTGCAGGGTGGAGAAGAGAGTATAGATTTTGGAGATTTCTGCTTTGTTAATATTATTGCACTTAACATAAGGGAGTGAACAGTGGATTATTTCTTGACCGAAGAACAACAGATGATTGTCGATATTGCCCGGCAGATTACCGATGAGAAAATTATTCCACAACGGGCCGAATTAGATGAAAAAGAAGAATTTGCAACAGAAATACTGAATGATATTGCCCAGGCAGATCTTTTCGGTCTTTATATTCCCGAAGAATATGGCGGCTTTGGCGCTGGTTGTTTTGAGATAGTCTTGGCTTTGGAGCAGTTCGGGCGTGGATGTGTCGCAATTGCGACAAGCTTTGCTGCCAGCGCCCTTGGGGCTTATCCAATATTATTGTCCGGCAGTGACGAAATGAAACAGAAATATATGCCTGATGTTGCAAGTGGCAAGAAGAGAGCCGCCTTTGCCCTCACAGAAGCAAATGCCGGCAGCGATGCATCCGGAATCCAGACCACCGCCGTACTTGATGGTGATGAATGGGTGCTGAACGGCACCAAGCAGTGGATAACCAATGCCGGTGAAGCACAAATCTATTCTGTAGTTGCCATTACCGATAAAAGTAAGGGAGCAAGGGGTGCTTCCATGTTTGTGGTTGAAGACACTGACCCGGGATTTTCCTGTGGGCCGAAAGAGAAGAAAATGGGTATTCGGGCTTCTGCCACCTGTGAACTGATCTTCAAGGATTGCCGGATTCCCAAGGATCGTTTAATCGGGCGACAGGGTCTGGGGTTTATAACAGTTATGAAAACACTGGACCTGTCCCGTCCGGGAATTGCAGTTCTTGGTGTGGGATTAGGGCAGGCAGCACTTGATGAGTCAGTGACGTATGCCAAGCAGCGTGTCCAGTTCGGCAAGCCGATTATTTCATTTCAGGCGATTCAGCACATGCTGGCTGATATGGCAATTCAGGTTGAAGCAGCCAGATCTCTTGTTTATGCCGCTGCCAAGCATATAGCTAAACATCCCAAAGATATGTCTAAAGCCTCATCAATGTGTAAAGTGTTTGCGACTGACATGGCAATGAAAGTCACAACCGATGCCGTACAGGTTTTGGCCGGCTATGGATATATGCGTGAATACCCGGTGGAGAAGATGATGCGTGATGCAAAAATTCTCCAGATTTATGAAGGCACAAATCAGATTCAGAGAAATGTAGTAGGTCAGGAGTTGAACAAGGAATATACTTGATAGGTTTTGGTTTTTAGTAAAATCTTGGTGATTTACCCCATAAAAAATTATAACGAACAGTAAAATTTTCCATGAATATAATTGTCTGTGTAAAGCAGGTCCCCGACGCAAAAGATGTCCGTTTGGACCCCAAAACGAACACCATGGCCCGGGAAGGAGTTGAGGCCATCATGAACCCCTTTGATCGGCATGCTGTGGAGGAAGGGGTGCGTCTGAAAGAACATCATGGCGGCACGGTAACTGTTCTCAGTATGGGCCCTCCACAGGCTGAAGCTATCTTGCGGGAGGCAGTTTCCTGCGGTGCTGATGAGGCTGTTCTCGTTTCGGATCGCGCTTTTGCCGGTGCCGATACCTGGGCAACAACCTATACCCTGGGAAAAGCCATAGAAAAGATAGGTCCGTTTGATCTGATCCTCTGCGGCAAACAGGCAATAGACGGGGATACAGCCCAGGTAGGACCGGGTTTGGCCAAACGTTTGAATATACCCTATGTAAGTTATGTCAGAAAGATAACAGGATTTGAAAATGATGCTATTCTTTTGCATCGTTTGATGGACGACGGGTATGACGAAGTCGAGATCCCGCTGCCGGGTCTGCTTACCGTAGTAAAAGAGATAAACGAGCCACGGGTGCCTTCCTTAAAGGGCAAGATGAAAGCCAAGAGCCTCTCCATCAAGACTTTGAATGCTGGAGATATAGAGGCTGATGCAGACAGTCTTGGACTGCCCGGTTCGACAACCCAGGTGGTAAAGGTCTTTGCCCCGGAGTTTAAAGGAGAACGGGCAATGCTGGAAGGTACTGTTGATGAGCAGGTTGAACAACTGGTAAATAAACTTGAACCGTATCTGTAAATTATGCTGCGAATTGATATTGAGGCCTGTATAGGCTGCGGAGTCTGTGAAGAGGAATGTACCTTCGATGCCATTGAAGTAATTGATGGCGTTGCAGTGGTCAATGAAAAATGCACCCTTTGCGGTTCCTGTGTGGACAGCTGTGAAGTTGATGCCTTGAGTATTGAGCAGAAAGAAAAGGTTGTTCAGGCTGACCTGACCGAGTGGTCGGGTATTATGATCTATGCTGAATTCCGCCATGGAAAAGTGGCGCCGGTTTCTTTTGAACTGCTTGGTATTGGACGCCAGCTTGCTGATCAGCAAAATGTGCCTCTCAGCGCAGTCCTTCTTGGTTCCGGCCTTGGTGATGCTGCCAGGGATCTTGTCTCTTATGGGGCGGATATTGTCTATCAGGTTGATGACCCTGCACTTGAATGTTTTACCGACGAGATATACGGGAATATCCTGGAGGATGTGGCCCGGGAGCAGAAGCCGGAAGTTGTTCTGGCCGGAGCTACCGCTATTGGTCGTTCATTCATACCGTTGGTCGCCACCTCTCTTGCCACCGGCTTAACTGCAGATTGTACCCAACTGGCAATCAGGCCCGATGATGGCGTTTTGTTGCAGACCAGGCCTGCTTTTGGCGGCAACATCATGGCAACAATCGAATGCCCGCATACCAGACCGCAAATGGCAACTGTCAGGCCGAGGGTCATGAAAGCTGCACAGCAGGATCCGGAGAGAAAGGGAGAAATAATCGATTACCAGCCTAAACCGGAACGACTGCAATCCAAGGTCAAGGTTCTGCGCAATGTGCTTGAAGAGCAGGACCAGGTTAATATCACCGAGGGTGATACTATTGTGGCAGGAGGCCGGGGCCTTGATAATGAAAAAGGGTTTGAACTCATAAAGCAACTGGCGGATGCTGTCGGTGGGGCTGTAGGTGCTTCCAGGGCCGCGGTTGACTCTGAATGGATTGCTTATCCGCACCAGGTTGGCCAGACTGGAAAAACGGTCAATCCAAAACTCTATATCGCCTGCGGTATTTCTGGAGCTATTCAGCATGTGGTTGGGATGCAATCTTCCGAGACCATTGTCGCGATAAACAAGGACCCCCATGCCTCCATTTTTGATGTTGCAACCTACGGCATAGTAGGGGATCTGTTTGAGGTTGTACCGAAACTGATTGAAAAGATCAAGGAGAGAAGGGGATAATGAGTTTGGCAGGAAAAGTTGCTGTTGTTACCGGCGGTAGTCGAGGAATTGGTCGAGCAATCTGTCTGCAGTTTGCTGAAAAGGGAGCCAAGGTGGTGATCAATTATGTCAGTCGGTCGGAAGCAGCAGAGGAGACAAAGGCGCAGGTCGAGGCCATGGGCGGAGAATGTGTAGTGGTCAAGTTTGATGTGTCAAAGACTTTAGAGGTTCAGGAGGCATTTAAGGCGATAACTGCTGAATGCGGCAGGATAGATATCCTGGTATGCAATGCCGGGGTCACCAGGGACGGATTGTTGGCAACGATGAAAGAAGAAGCCTGGGACCAGGTTATGGCTGTTAACCTGAAAGGCGCGTTTAACTGCATTAAGGCGGGATGTCGACCAATGATGAAACAGCGCTGGGGACGGATAGTCATTATAACCTCTGTCGTCGGTTTTGCGGGCAATGCCGGCCAGGCCAATTATTCCGCTGCCAAGGCTGGTTTGGTCGGCCTCACACGTTCAGCTGCCAGGGAACTGGCATCACGGGGTATCACGGTAAATTGCGTGGCACCGGGATACATTGATACTGATATGACCAGCGAATTACCGGAAGCAGTGAAGGAGAAAATATTGTCGGAGATTCCCCTCGGCATCCTTGGCGAACCAGAAGATATTGCAAAGGCAGTGACCTATCTGGCTTCTGATGATGCCAGATATGTGACCGGACAGGCGATCCATGTCAATGGCGGAATGTTTATGGGATGATAAACTTGCATGATCCATTGAAGGGGTCTGTCAAGATTGTCAGCCTCGAAAAAAATCTCCGCCGACAGGTATTACGTACGTAACCAGATAATATTTCTAGGCCCTGCAAATGGCTGTGGCACATTTTACGAATGCATTAAGTTTGATTTATTTTTTTGAATAAATATGCTTTATATAGAGCACTAACGAGATAACAAATACTTAAGGAGAATTGAACATGTCGGCAGAAGAAAAAGTGATTGATATAATTGTTGAGCAGTTAAGTGTTGATAAGGACAAGGTCGTGCCGGGCGCATCTTTTGTTGATGACCTGGGTGCAGATTCCTTGGATCTGGTTGAGCTCATCATGGCAATGGAAGAAGCTTTTGGAATTGAAATTCCTGATGAGGTGGCGGAAAAAATCACCTCGGTTCAGAAAGCCATTGATCACGTAAAGACGGTTTCATAAAAATCCTTTTTTGATATGCGTTTGAGGACATTTATTGCGTGGGTATAAGAGGTTCTGTCCGTACCCGCAATTTTTTATTGAAATAGGTCCCGGCGATATGCAGAATACAAAATATACTCTGATTGGTGAAAATGGTGAATCGTAGGGTAGTAGTGACAGGCGCCGGTCTGGTAACCCCACTGGGGACCGGAACTGAAAAAACCTGGCGCAATTTGTGTGACGGCAAGAGCGGGGTCAGTCATATTACGCGTTTTGATACAACAGATTTTACTGTCAAAATAGCTGCCGAGGTCAAGGATTTTAATCCTCAGGATTTTATCGAGCCCAAACTGGCAAGGCATCTCGATCCTTTTGTCCAATACGCAGTGGCAGCTGCAGATATGGCTTTAAAAGAATCCGGCCTGACCATTGATAACGGGAATGCGACTCGAGTTGGCGTTTTTACCGGCAACGGCATCGGTGGTTTGTCAACTATTGAGAAGTATCACCGGATTTCTTTAGAGCGCGGCCCCCGAAAGATTACCCCGTTTTTTATTCCCATGGTCATCTCAAACTTGAGTGGGGGACAGATATCCATTGTATATGGTGCAAAGGGCCCCAATCTTTCAGTGACCACCGCCTGTGCTGCCGGCACCCATGCTGTCGGTGAGGCTTTCCGTTCAGTGAGCCGCGGTGATTGTGACATGGCGATTGCCGGAGGCAGCGAATCCACCATCTGTCCGCTTGCAATTGGCGGTTTTAATGCCATGAAGGCCTTATCCCGCAGTAATGAGAACCCGGAAAAAGCTTCAAGACCTTTTGACAGAGACCGGAATGGCTTCATTATCTCTGAAGGTGCAGGCATGCTGGTTTTAGAGGAACTTGAGCATGCCCAAAAGCGTGGTGTGCATATTATTGCTGAAGTGATTGGCTTTGGTCTGTCCGGGGATGGCTATCATATGGCGGCTCCCCCAGAGGATGGTGATGGAGCAGTCAGGTGCATGCAGATGGCCCTGGATGATGCCGGGCTTGCTCCTGAGGATATTGACTATATTAATGCCCATGGCACCTCTACACCCTTGAACGATGTGGTTGAGACCAGAGCAATAAAGACTGTATTCGGTGAGCATGCCTATAAACTTGCCATCAGTTCAACTAAATCCATGATCGGTCACATGCTTGGAGGAGCCGGCGGCGTTGAGGCTGTTTTTCTTGCCTTATCTATCAGGGATCAGATAATTCCACCAACAATAAATCTCGAAAATCCTGAGCCGGAATGTGATCTGGATTATGTGCCTAACAAGGCAAGAGAGACTGCTATCAGGGCCGCCATATCTAATTCTTTCGGTTTTGGCGGCACTAATGCAGTCCTTGCCATGAAGAAGTTTGAAGAGTAAAATAAGTAAATTATTGTCGGAATCGCAGATAGGGAGCGAAGTGAGACTTCGGATAGGGAACGAAGTGAGACTGCGAGATAAGCACCCTTAACAACAGGGTATAAACTTTGACTTCGAAAGCACGATTACGACACGTATAACGTTTGTAACATGTTGATATCATTGCGGCGCTATTGCTATTCTTGAACTTTTTATGTGACCATTATTTATTGAGGTGATACCTTGAAGGTAGCCATTGGGTGTGATCATGGCGGGCTTGATCTGAAGGACATTGTAAAATCAGTACTCAAAGAACTTGGTCACGATATTGACGACCAGGGATGCAACTCTTCTGAATCAGTAGATTATCCAAATTTTGCCAAGGCTGTCAGTTCACTGGTTAGAAACGGTGAATGTGAACGGGGCATTCTGATCTGTGGAACAGGAATCGGGATGTCCATGGCTGCAAACCGCATTCCTGGTATCCGGGCAGCCCTTTGCCATGAAATGTTTTCCGCCAGAATGAGCCGGGAACATAATGACGCAAATGTTCTCTGTCTCGGAGCAAGGGTAATCGGTCAAGGTCTGGCTGCAGAAACAGTGCGAACCTGGATGACCACTGATTTTGCCGGTGGCAGACACCAGCGCCGGATCGATATGTTTAAATAAAACAGTTGTAATTATAATTTTTTGGCTGAGGCATACCAACAATGTCAATATTGAAAAGTCTTGATCCAGAGGTTTACAGAGCAATAACAAATGAACTGGAGCGCCAGCGCTACTATCTTGAACTTATTGCTTCTGAAAATATCGTCAGTGAGGCAATACTTGAGGCGCAAGGATCTATCTTCACCAACAAGTATGCCGAAGGTTATCCCAGTAAGCGTTATTATGGCGGCTGCGATTATGCCGATGCTGTTGAAAATCTGGCAATTGAGCGTGCTCAGGAACTGTTTCAGGCGGAATATGCCAATGTCCAGGCCCATTCCGGCAGCCAGGCAAATATGGCAGTGTATTTTGCCGCATTAAAACCCGGTGATAAGGTGTTGGGTATGGATCTCGCCCATGGTGGACATCTCACCCATGGCAGTCCTGTCAACTTTTCTGGACAACTTTATAATTTTATCTCTTATGGAGTTGATAAGGAAACAGGCAGAATCAATATGGAGGAAGTGGAGCGTGTCGCTCATGAACACAGGCCCAGAATGATTGTGGCCGGTGCCAGTGCCTATCCCCGTATTATTGATTTTGAGGCCTTTCGTGTAATAGCCGACCAGGTTGGGGCCCTCTTTATGGTGGATATGGCCCATATTGCCGGACTGGTGGCAGCAGGTGTCCATCCTTCACCAGTGCCCTATGCCGATTATGTTACAACCACGACCCATAAAACCATGCGAGGCCCGAGAGGAGGCCTGATTCTGGCCAAGGAGGAGTTTGGTAAAAGCTTGAACAGCAATATTTTTCCTGGTATTCAGGGTGGACCGTTGATGCATGTTATTGCCGCCAAGGCAGTCGGTTTTAAGGAGGCCATGTCTGAAGATTTTGTTCTTTATCAGCAGCAGGTGGTAAAAAATTCCCAAACCCTTGGAGCAGAATTGATCCGTAATGGTTATAAACTGGTATCCGGTGGTTCTGACAATCATCTCCTGCTTTTAGATCTGACCAACAAAGATATAACCGGCAAGGACGCTGAGGAGATTCTCGAGTCCGCAGGCCTGACGGTCAACAAGAATGCGATCCCATTTGATACCCAAAGCCGTTTCGTCACCGGAGGCATCCGGGTTGGAACACCAGCGGTTACCAGCCGCGGCCTGAAAGAGAGGGAAATGAAGCAGATCGCTGAGTGGATGAATCGGACAATTTTGAACCGCAGGGATGAGCAGGAGATTTCAAAAATACGCGGCGAGGTGAGGGTACTGTGCGAAAGGTTTCCACTCTACCCTGATCTCTATGAAGGAGAGCAATAGCTGCTTTAAGAGTTAAACAAAAGAAGACGTTAATTCTGCCAATACACCTGCCTTCCTGGTAAAAAAATAAAATAATTACTATTTAAGATATGGAAAAAGTTACGCGTCCATCATGGAATGAATACTTCATGGGTATCACTGAGCTTGTAGCCCAGCGCTCCACCTGCCTCAGGCGTCATGTAGGCGCCATTCTTGTCCGGGACAAACGAATTATTACCACTGGATACAACGGGGCTCCTGCCAGAATAAATCATTGTCTGGATGTGGGATGCCTTCGTGAGCAGATGGGTATACCATCAGGTGAACGCCATGAGTTGTGCCGTGGTCTGCATGCCGAACAAAATGCCATTATCCAGGCAGCCATCCATGGTGTCAATATACAGGGAGCCACACTCTACTGTACCAACATGCCATGCTCGATCTGCACCAAGATGCTGATTAATGCCCAGATATCAGAAATTTATTATAAGGAAGGTTACTCAGACCAGCTTGCTGCTGATATGCTTGCTGAAGCAGGTATCGTCCCAAAGAAAATTGGTTGAACTGTTTTTTGTCCCGGATCCAGGAAACCGACCAATAATTTACCAGGTAAGAAAATTATGAAATGTCCATACTGCGGTCATCTTGAAAACAAGGTAGTCGATTCCAGGTTGAATAAGGAGAATACTATTATCCGCCGCCGCCGCTCCTGTGAATCATGCGGTCAGCGATTCACAACCTATGAACGATTGGAAGTCACGATGCCTATGCTCATCAAAAAAGATGGGCGCAGAGAGGCCTATGACCGCTATAAAGTTGTGGTTGGATTGAAAAAAGCCTGTGAAAAAAGACCGGTAAGCATGGCTGACATTGATGAATTTGTTGATTCCCTTGAAAGAGAGCTACAGGATATGGGAGAGCGTGAGGTGCCAACCCAGTGGATTGGGGGCAAGATGATGGAAGGGTTGGCTAAACTTGACGAGGTTGCTTATGTCCGGTTTGCTTCTGTATACAGGCAGTTCAAGGATATTAATGAATTTATGGATGAATTGAAAGGATTGCTTGATACCAGAAAGGATCAGAGTGGTTGATATTGACCGCAATTATATGCGTCTAGCCTTGCGGGAGGCAAAAAAAGGGATTGGAAGAACTTCGCCGAATCCCTCTGTTGGGGCGATTGTAGTTAAGAACAGCAGAGTAGTGGGCAAGGGCTACCATAAACGAGCCGGAACAGCCCATGCAGAAATTCATGCCCTGAGAGAAGCAGACAAAAGTGCAAAAGACGCCACACTCTATGTTACCTTAGAGCCCTGTAATCATACAGGCCGCACCCCTCCCTGTACAGAGGCAGTGTTGATGGCCGGTATTGCCAGGGTGGTTATCGGGGTGCTTGACCCCAATCCAGGGGTTGCCGGTGGGGGTGCAGAAATCTTAGCATCGAAGGGAGTCACAATTTTATCGGGCATTCTGGAGAATGAGTGCCGGGAAATTATTCTGCCTTTTATCAAGCACACAACCACTGGTCTTCCCTGGGTAATAATGAAAGCAGGGATGAGTATTGATGGCAGAATTGCAGCAGGTCCCGGTCAATCAACCAGGATAACCGGGCAGAAATCTTTGCAACGTGTTCATGCCTTGCGTAATCAGGTAGATGCCATACTCGTTGGAATAGGCACAGCCCTGGTAGATGACCCTTCCTTAACTACTCGGTTGCATGGAAGCGGCTCCGGGCGTGACCCGCTTCGTGTGGTTCTTGATGCAGATTTACGTTTGCCGGAAACTGCTGCTATGCTCCAGCAGGAGTCCTCTGCTCAGACGTGGATATTCTGTGCCCGGGGGGCTGACAAGAAAAAACGCAGTAAACTTGAAGAAGTTGGAGCAGTTGTAAAGACGGTGCCTGTTTCCAAGGGTGCGCTTGACCTGAAAGCTGTATTAACTGAGCTTGGTCAGGCTCAGGTAACAAGCATCCTTGTTGAGGGTGGAAGTAGGGTGCACGGTTCGTTTCTGGAGGCAGGTCTTGTGGATCAGCTTTTATTGTTTGTGGCACCAGTATTTCTGGGAGATCAGGGAGTGCCATTGGCAGGTTTTTCTGGAAAGAAAAAAACAGACATGTTGTCTCAATTGAAAATAATGAATACCCGGCGCTATGGAGAGGATGTGCTTATTGATGCTCGTTTTAATCATAAAAAATAGTAGTTAAATACCAATGACAAAACCGGATACAGTCCCAGCTTCAAATTTTATCGCAGCGATTGTCGATGCTGATGTTAAGGCCAATAAAAATGATGGTAAGGTGATGACACGCTTTCCACCTGAGCCAAATGGATATCTGCATATCGGCCATGCAAAATCCATATGTCTCAACTTTGGTCTGGCAGAAGATTTTAACGGCCTGTGCAACCTGCGTTTTGATGATACCAATCCGACCAAGGAAGAACAGGAATACATCGATTCGATCATGGAGGATGTCAGGTGGCTTGGGTTTGACTGGGAAGACCGCCTTTATTTCTCCTCGGATTATTTTGAAAAATTTTATGAGTTTGCCATTCGTTTGATCAGGAAAGGCAAGGCCTATGTTGACAGTTTAAGCGCTGAAGAGATCAGGGAATTCAGGGGCACCCTTACCGAGCCGGGCAAAGAGAGCCCTTACCGTAATAGAAGTGCTGAAGAGAACCTCGACCTTTTTGAGCGTATGCGAAACGGGGAATTCCCGGATGGGAAATATGTCCTGCGCGCCAAAGTAGATATGGGCTCCGGCAATCTCAACATGCGTGATCCGGTAATGTATCGGATATTGCATGCCAGCCACCATAGAACCGGTGATGCGTGGTGCATTTATCCTATGTATGATTTTGCCCATGGCCAGTCCGACTCCATCGAGGGGATAACCCATTCAGTTTGTACGCTGGAATTTGAAGATCACCGTCCGCTTTATGACTGGTTTATTGATGAACTGGAACTTTCCTGCCATCCGCAGCAGATTGAATTTGCCCGCTTGAATCTCACTTATACAATCATGAGTAAGCGTAAGCTGGTCCGACTTGTCACAGAAGGTTATGTGAATAGCTGGGATGACCCGAGAATGCCGACCATTTCAGGGTTGAGGCGGCGGGGCTATACTCCTGAGTCGATCCGTGATTTTTGTGATCGGATCGGAGTGGCCAAGAAGGGGAGTATGGTTGATATAGCGCTGCTGGAACATTGTTTGCGGGAAGACCTCAACAAACGGGCCAATAGGTACATGGCTGTATTAAAACCGCTTAAAGTTGTTCTGGAAAATTATCCGGAAGGTAACATTGACCTGCTTGATGCGGTCAATAATCCCGAAGATCCCGGTGTCGGTACCCGTAAAGTACCCTTTTCTAAGGTGCTTTATATTGAACAGGATGATTTCATGGAGGAGCCCCCAAAGAAATTTTTCCGCCTGGCGCCAGGGCGTGAGGTGCGGTTGCGATACGGTTATTTTATTACCTGTGTTGATGTCGTGAAAGATGAGGAAACCGGAGAAGTGGTCGAGTTACGATGCACGTACGATCCTGAAACAAGGGGAGGTAATGCACCTGATGGACGCAAGGTGAAAGCTACGCTGCACTGGGTTTCAGCTGAACATGCCCTGCAGGCGGAAGTTCGGACCTACAGCCATCTTTTTCTCAAAGAAAACCCTGCCGATGTGGAGGAAGGGGAGGATTTTACAGCACACATTAATTCTGATTCCCTGGAGATTCTTGACAACTGCCGTGTTGAACCAAGTCTTGGTGATATTGAACCCGAGGATATATGCCAGTTTGAAAGGTTGGGATACTTTTGTGCGGATAGATACGATTGCACGAAAGAAAGATT
>JBDLJI010000013.1:0-16788 GCA_039714455.1 Thermodesulfobacteriota bacterium | reverse complement strand
GAAAAAAATGTTTTCATTCCTGGCATTTGAGCCTGTTGATATTCCGGAACTGCTTGTTGCGCACCAGTCAACAATCCTTTATCCGTGACGAAAAATATCTGACAACTCACGGATTAAAGGAATAATTTAAAGATTTATTTTATAGTATAGTAACCCTATTCATACGGCTGTTTTTTGGGCAGGGAAAATTATATACTGGCGTCAAGGTAAACTGCAGGGTAAAGTTTATTCTTTATTTTAATTTTTTTCTTGCCAGAGATTGTTTCAACCTGTTATTAATAATCATTCCCAATAACGGGTCCTGAGTTTATTTTTTAAGGAGACCATATGAGCGCACTAAAAGGAAGCCAGACAGAGAAAAACATCCTCACCGCCTTTGCCGGCGAGTCTCAGGCACGCAATCGTTATACCTACTTTGCCTCCAAGGCAAAAAAGGACGGATATGTCCAGATAAGCACCATTTTTGAGGAAACTGCCAACCAGGAAAAAGAACACGCCAAAAGGTTGTTCAAGCTTCTTGAAGGGGGCGAAGTGGAGATTTCGGCAGGTTTTCCGGCAGGCGTCATCGCCACGACGCTTGAAAACCTGCAGGAGGCAGCGGCCGGTGAAAATTTTGAATATACCATCATGTATCCTGAATTTGCGAAAACAGCCATGGAAGAAGGCTTCAAAGATATTGCCGACATATTCAGCGCTATTGCTGTGGCCGAAAAACAGCATGAAAAAAGGTATAAAGACCTGGCGGCTAATATAGAAACGGGCAGAGTTTTTAAACGTGAGGAAAAAGTCACATGGCGCTGCCGCAACTGCGGCTATCTCCACGAAGACACCGAAGCGGTTGATGAATGTCCTGCATGCGAGCATAAGCAGGCCCATTTTGAACTGCTGGGAGAGAACTATTAATTTATAGGAAAAAAATGCAATACTGCAATACAATTTTTGGTTTGTCTATTTGTCTGTTTAATAATTTTTTTGAGGGTTAAACCTAAAGGAGATTTACTATGGCAAAGAAACTGGAAGTCTACAAATGTGATGTTTGCGGAAACATTGTCGAAGTCCTTCATGGCGGTCAGGGTACGTTGGTATGCTGCGGTCAGGACATGACCCTGCAGGTTGAAAACACGGTTGATGCTGCCAAAGAAAAACATGTACCGGTAATAGAAAAGATTGATGGCGGTTATAAGGTTTCTGTGGGATCTGTTGCCCATCCCATGGAGGAAAAACATTACATAGAGTGGATTGAACTTATTGCCGGAGACACAGCATACAGGCAATTTTTAAATCCCGGCACCACCCCCGAGGCTGTCTTCATGGTTGATGCAACCGAGGTCAGTGCCAGGGAATATTGCAATCTGCACGGGCTGTGGAAAAGCTAGTAAGGCTATCAGCATTCAGCCATAAGCTTTTAAAAATTATTTTTATCTCTTTCAGCTGATTGCTGACTGCTAACAGCTGAGAGCTAAATAACAAGGAGTTGTTATGCTGAGTAAAAAAATGGAAAAAGCCATTAACCAGCAGATCAATGCTGAAATTTATTCTTCATATCTTTACCTGTCCATGGCCACCTATTTTGAATCGAAAAGTCTTGGTGGCTTTTCAAACTGGATGCGCCAGCAGGCCCAGGAAGAACTCTTCCATGGCATGAAAATGTTTGACTTTGTCTGCGAACGTGGCGGGCGAGTAACTTTAAAGGCTATTGACCAGCCTCCTTCGAAATGGTCATCGCCTCTGGATGCATTGGAAAATGTCCTGTCCCATGAACAGAAGGTGACGGGACTGATCAATGACCTGGTCAACCTAGCTCAAGACGAACGCGATCATGCAACGAACATCTTCCTGCAGTGGTTCGTGTCTGAGCAGGTTGAAGAGGAAGATACAGCCGGCAGCCTGGTGGACAAACTTATATTGATAGGTAAAGATGCCAATGGCCTGTTCATGCTGGATACAGAATTGGGCCAACGCATGTTTACCATACCGACAAAAGAATAATAATTTACAGCCTGTATTTTTCGGACATAACCATTCGGCCTCGGTTTTTTTTAAGGAATGCACCAGGCCTAAAATTTATACATGCATCATATTTCACAAGGAGAAATGATGAATACCACAGAAATTAAAGATAACATATTCTGGGTAGGGGCTATTGACTGGAATATCCGGGATTTTCATGGCTACTCCACTTATAAAGGAACAACCTATAATGCCTTCCTGGTAAAAGATGAGAAAATTGCCCTGTTCGATACGGTCAAGAAAAGCCACATCAATGAACTGCTTCATCATATCAAGCAGTTGGTGAACCCCACTGACATTGATTACCTGATCGTCAACCATGTTGAAATGGACCACTCAGGCTCATTGCCGGAGATAATTGACCTGATAAAGCCTGAAAAAATTTTCTGCTCCAAGATGGGTTTAAAGGCCATTGAAGCGCATTTCCATCCCGAGGGCTGGCCCCTTGAAGCGGTTGAAAATGGCCAGACTCTCAGCCTGGGCAGCAAAACTGTCACATTTCTTGAAACCAGGATGCTGCACTGGCCCGATTCCATGTTTTCCTATATCCAGGAAGACAAGCTGCTTATCTCCAGTGATGCCTTCGGGCAGCATCTGGCCAGCAGTGAACGCTTTGACGACCAGGTTGACTTCTCGGAACTGATGGAACAGACAAGCAAATATTATGCCAATATCCTGACTCTGTATTCTCCCCTTATACGAAAGCTCTTGGCCAAGGTGCAGGAAATGGGACTTGAGATTGATATGATTGCCCCTGATCACGGGGTTATCTGGCGCTCCCATATTAATGATGTCATCCAGGCTTATGCTAACTGGAGCCAGAACAAGGGAAAAAGAAAAGCCCTGGTCATCTATGACACCATGTGGGAATCCACCGAGAAAATGGCCAAGGCCATCACTGCCGGTATTGACTCGGCAGGAGTCAGCGTCAAACTCATAAACCTGGCTCATAGTCACCGCAGCGACGTTATGGCAGACGTACTCAATGCCAAAGCGGTTATTCTTGGCAGTGCAACCTTGAATAATGGCATGCTGCCCAGAATGGCAGGTTTTTTGATGTACATGCGGGGCCTGAAGCCGACTAACAAAATTGGAGCTGCCTTTGGCTCGTTTGGCTGGTCCGGCGAGGCGGTCAAACTCATGAACAGGGCCATGGAAGATATGAAGTTTGATATCATTGAACCGGGATTACGGTTCAAATACGTTCCAGCCCACACAGATCTCAAGGAATGCGTGGAGATGGGGAAGAGGATTGGGCAAGCTGTCATCGAACAAACCGAAGAATAGGGCATAAAAAAAAAGTCATCCGGAGTCTCGCAGGCTCGCTTACCTTCGTTGTTGCGCTGCACTTTCTTTTGGTTCGTTTTCTTTATGCAAGTAAAGAAAATGAACGTTAAAATAATTGTTCAACCAGCGCCGAAAATTACCTTCACCCAAAAATCCTTAAGAACCACGAAATATTTTACTAGATGGGAATCCAGGAAAAGCGACGCATTATCAAACTGCTGGAGTCTTCTGATATTGAAGCTGTTATAGATGAACTGCGACAGCTTCCTGCATCCAGGGTCATAAATCCTCTTATCGGTGCTTTGTGCAGCAGTAATGAAACTATACGCTGGCATGCAATTACCGCACTGGGCCCAATCGTTGCTGATCTGGCCGACCATGATATGGAGGCGGCGAGAGTTGTGATGCGCAGGTTCATGTGGAGTTTAAACGATGAATCAGGCGGCATCGGCTGGGGCGCCCCTGAGGCCATGGGTGAAATAATGGCCGTCAACGACAGACTTGCCGAGGAATACGGCCATATGCTTGTGGCTTATATGCGTGAGGACGGCTTCTACCTGGAGCTTCCGCAATTGCAGCAGGGGTTGATGTGGGGACTTTCCCGGTTTGCCATGGTAAAGCCCGACCTGCTGAAGGCAAAAAATGCGCCATCCTATCTCCTCCCCTATCTTGATTCTCCTGATTCCATAGTTCGTGGTCTTGCTGCCTGGGCACTTGGCCTGCTCCACGCAGGAAAGGCCGTCGCGTCTCTTGAAAAACTCGTAAATGACCCTGCCCAGGTAAAGATATACCTTAACCGCACCTTTGTGCCTGAAACAGTGGGTGGCCTGGCGCATAAAGCACTTGCGAATATTGTAAAAGAATCGTAGCGTTACAGGATCATGCCTGATTCTATTACAAAAAAATCCTTTTTTGCAGGGGTCCTGCAATTTGACGTCAAGAGCGGCGATATTGACTCCAACCTCTCCCGCGTTGAGCAAGGTCTGGCAGAAATTGCCGCATCCTGCGATCAAATATCCCCCGGCATCATTGTTCTGCCTGAACTCTGGGCCACCGGTTTTGCCTATGACAAACTGCCGGAACTTACACAAAAAATTCCCTACCTTTTAGAAAACCTGCAGATCTTGTCAGCAAAATACAATGTCAATATTGCCGGATCGCTGCCGGAATACTCGCAGCACTCTTATTACAACACTCTTTTTATAACTGAACATAAAGGGCTCGCAGGTACGTACCGCAAGCAGTGCCTCTTCAGTCCGATGCAGGAGGACTCATTCTTTACACCCGGAACTGAGCCCCGTCCGATCCAAACCGATCTGGGACCGATTGGAGCCTTGGTTTGTTATGATCTGCGATTTCCGGAACTCCTCCGGGGACAGACAACCCTCGGGGCCGAACTCCTCGTCGTTTCCGCCCAATGGCCTGCCCCACGCGTTGACCATTGGCGCATCCTGGTTCAGGCCCGCGCCATAGAAAACCAGATATTTGTAATTGCTGCCAACCGTTGCGGCACAACCGGAGACACAACCTTTGGCGGGCATTCCATGATAGTTGGGCCGAATGGCTCAATCTTGCTGGAAGCCGGTGAAAATGAGGAATGCAAGGGAACAATGCTTGATCTTGAGATGGTAGCTGCTGCCAGGTCATTATTCAATACGGTTCCGAAGGGATAGGCTCAAGGCTAAAAAACTCTACGCATCTATCTATTAAGCCATCACAGGACTTTTTAGAAAGTGAAAGATAATATCTTTAGCATGGTTTTCCAATTGTCCGCCTATAAACAAATGTTTCATAGTTTTTGCAGATACCAAGCGCAACCTTTTGGGATACGCCGACATATTTCAGCCTGCAGTAAATATGCAGCGGATTAAACAGGTGTCGAATCTTATCCATGAATGTTACGTTGCAGACTTTATACATGATGATATTGTTTCCTCCTCTTTCCTCTTGATGGGCCATTCCCTCGTTTTTAACAAAAGCAAAAAGCAAGCCACTTTGGATGGGAGGATATGAAAATCTCTTTATTCCACAGTGGCACACATAATTAATGTCCTGCACAATAAGGAAAGGCGGGTGATCAGATGTTATGACAAAACAATTTATGGATGGTCATATTACCAATGCGGACTGAAAACAAAGTGCACTTGAGGTGTTGATTAACTCAACAGCATGTTGAATAATTCAACACGATTTACTGAAAAACCAGGTGAAACTGAGACAGATCTATTTGGGGTCTGTTTGTCGAAACCTTCCTTTAATCATCTTTTGTACCATTTCAAGCAGCCTGACAAAGCTCCCTCCACCCCTCCGGCAGATCATCTAAAGAAACCCCCAAAGATATAGCCAGTTCCTCAATTTCTGCCTGACAACAATTTATACATGAACTGCGGCTGCCACTTTGCACATCACTGACTTCGTTACATAAAAACTTTATCAAAGCTTCTGCAGTTTCAGCCCGTATGACTGAAAAATCCATTTTCTCCCTGGTGCAGAATTTTAACAACCGCTGCCAATTCGCTACACAGCGCGCCATTCCCCGGTAAAGACCTTTATCACGATTTCCAGGATTAAGGTCTCGGAGGATTATAATCCGGTAACGCTTAACCACGGCATGTTTCAGGGGGAGAACATCATCAATATTCAGCTGCAGCCCCGGACCTTCGACATCTTCTGTCAGGTAATAGATTGATTCATAATAGGTGACTTCAGGAATCTCACCGGAATGCAGGACAACAAAAGCCTCTTCAGCAATAAATGCTTCTTTATCTGATTCTTTCATTATTCTGTTTTATTAATACAGCCGCGTTTTAGACAATTCAAATGGTCGTAGATACAAGGAGTAAAAAGTTCGGCTATATAGTCAATATGCCGAACTTTTTACGACGCAGTAGATGCGGTCATTCTGAGTTGTCTAAATTGAAGAATTTGCGAATCGAGGCAAGTTTTACCTTCTTGTCCTTGTGGGAATCATCTTTCTTCAGATAGACAATAGGATTGTGAAGAATCTTATTCATCATGGCAGAAGTCATCTTTTCAATTGCCTTGATTTCCTTATCAGACAGGCTGCCTATGTTAGGGAGTGTTTTCTCAAGCTCTGCCTTGCGGATTGCATCCGCTTTTTCACGAATGGCTACAATTGTCGGGGTAACCTCCATGGAGCCGAGCCAGAGCATGAACTTCAGGGTCTCTTCGCTGACGATTCTCTCAGCATGAACCGCCTCCTTGTCCCGCTCGGCCTTGTTGATATCCACGATATTATTTAAGTCATCTATACCGTAGAGATACACATTTTCCAGGTCGTTTAACTTGGGGTCAAGATCACGGGGCACCGCAATGTCAATCAGGAAAAGTGGTCTATTTCGCCGCTGGCGCATAAGAGGTTTAACATCCTTGCTGTGCAGGATTACATCAGGAGAACCCGTGGAACTGATCATGATATCCACATGCTCGAGCTGAGGAATCAATTCTTCCAGTGCCACAGGCTTGCCATTAAAACAGCGGGCCAGGTTCACGGCCCGTTCAAAAGTCCTGTTGGCCACAACCACCTCGGCTATCCCCTGGTTCATGAGATGCTGGGCCGCCAGTTCAGCCATTTCGCCTGCTCCCACCAGCATGGCTATTTTATTTTTCAGATTGCCGAAAATCTTCTTGGCCAGCTCCACTGCGGCATAACTGATGGATACAGCACTGGATCCTATCTCAGTCTCAGTTCGTATACGCTTTGCAACAGAAAAGGCCTTATGCATAAGCCTGTTTAATATCATACCGCCGGCATTCTGTTCCGAGGCATCCCGGTAAGCCTGTTTCAACTGCCCAAGAATTTGCGGCTCTCCTACAATCATGGAATCAAGGCTGGCGCCAACCCGGAACAGGTGTTGTATAGCAGCCTCACCCTGGTGCAGGTAAACATACTGACCGGCTTCGTCATAACTCATGCTATTATCAAAGAGAAAATCGCGAATCTTTTTCTCAGTCTCCTCAGGCGTTGGTGAAACAAAAATGACCTCAACCCGATTGCAGGTGGAGAGAAAGCAGAACTCCTCACATCCCGGTATTACCTTCAGTTCGCGATATGGGGTTCCCGGGTCACTTGAGAAGGACAAACGCTCTCGAATTTCCACCGGGGCCGTCTTGTGGTTTACCCCGAGGATCATGATCTTTTCACCCGACATAGGAATGGAGTCCTTCCAGTAGGTACGTTACACCCCACAGGGTAAAAATTGCGGCTGAAAAACCGACTATGGCCATGATGGCTGCCCGGCGTCCTCTCCAGCCTACAGTGAATCGCTGATGCAAAAGGGCGGCATAGAGAAACCATGTGATAAGGGACCATGTCTCCTTGGGATCCCACTGCCAGTAAGCCCCCCAAGCCTGTTTGGCCCAGACAGAACCCGTTATTATGCCGAGAGTCAACAGCGGAAAACCTATGGCCAGGCAGTGACTGTTGAGGTTATCAAGGGATTCCAGTGACGGCAGGCGGGTGTAAAAAAGTCCAAAGCGCTTATTTTTCAACTCCCTTTCCTGCAGGAGATACATGATACCTCCGCAGAAAGCGAGAGCCAGAAACCCATTGGCCATTATTGCTATGCTGGCATGTACCGGCAGCCAGGCACTTTTCAAGGCAGGCGGCAGTGGTATAATCTCACGGGATGAAAATGTGGCTATCAGCATGAGGCCTGTTATAAGAGGACTGACAAAGGAGCCGAAATTCCTGACGTTATATTTCCAGTGAAAAGATAGATAGCCCCAGGTTACCGACCAGGCAAAGAATGAAACAGCTTCATGGTGATTGGTCAATGGTGTATGGCCTGCCTCGATATAGCGTACTATCAGGTAGAGCGTATGCAACACTCCCGCCCCGATAAGGATTCCTCGGGCCGTTGTTCTGACATCATTACGTTGAGACCAGAAGTAAACTGCATAACCACCGGTTGCCAGAATATAGGCAAACAGGGTTATTTGAAATAATAGATAGCCCATTCAAAGATACTCCTGTAATCAGTTTAGCTTCTCTTCATCAAAAACGGACCGGACTCCAGGCAACCAGTCATCCCCTATCCTGTCCTTAAGAACGGCACAAAGATGTTTCTCAATGCTGCCCGAGTTTTTAGTCTTTATCCATTCTTCCATGTCATCATGCAACAGCTGTTTAAACAACTGTTCATTTTCCTGTTGCGGTAGGCCGGAAGCCAGAATCTCCGGCCGGAGAGCCCCCATAATATCAACCAGTATTCCATATTCCGGGCCAAACTTTTTTTCAAGTTCCATACGCAGCTTTCTGGCCAGAGCCGGGGTCTTGCCTGCCGTGGAAACAGAGATGGCCAGGTCACCCCGCCTAACAGTAGCCGGCAGGATAAAATTACATCGTTGGGGCACATCAGCCACATTCAGTAAGAGATTATTGCCGGCCGCCTCCTCATAAACCTGCTTCTGGGTCTCTTCATCATCGGTTGCCGCGATAACCAAAAAGGCCTGCGCCAGGTCTCCCTGCCGGTATTCCCTGTCAATCCACTGGATATTGCCTTCAGCATGCTGTAATTTAAGTTTTTCGGTCAGCGCTGGACTTATTACAGAAACCTGCGCTGAGCAGGAGAGCAACCCCAACACTTTTCGCTCAGCCACTCTGCCACCACCCACAACTACACAGGGTTTTGCTTCCAGATCAAGGCATATAGGATAGAAAGACATTATTCACCTGTACCCGCTGTATTCATCTCTGTCTGGTCGAAAATATAATTTCTGCGCATCATTCTTCCAGTTATACTGCATACCATTATAGGCATGAATGTTGGTTTCGCAAAAAAATAACCCTCTATATGGCCGAGTAAAATTAATATGCTGCTCAGTGTTACACCTTGCAGAATACCACGTATTGCGAATCCTACGATCATAAAATTTGTATTAACAGCACCACGCCGGCCAGCACAAAGCGATAGTAAGCAAAAACAGCAAAGGAATGGGATTGAATGAAACGCAAAAGAAAAGCAATCACCAGATAGCCGGAAACTGCTGCTGCAACAAATCCAGCCAGATAGAATCCCAGTTGTCCCGGCTTAGAACCCTGCCTGATAATATCCGGCAGATTGTATACCCCTGCGCCAAAAATGACAGGAACAGACAGCAAAAAAGAAAACCTGGCGGCAGACATTCTGTTAAACCCTCTCATAAGGCCGGCTGTCATGGTTATGCCACTGCGAGACACCCCAGGCATGAGAGCAAATGCCTGAAACAGGCCAATAAGCACTACATCAACAAATCCAATGGATTTCATGGCCCTCGAATGCTTTCCCGCCTTGTCGGCCAGCAACAGCAGCAAGCCGGCCCCGGCCAGGGCCGCAGCAATAAGGACAGGAGACCTGAAAATTGTTTCAGCAGCATCTTTCAGGAAATACCCTGCTGCTACTGCAGGTATTGTTGCCAAACATATATAAAATGCCAGGAGACGCTGGTGTCCGGCTTCTTCGCCTAACACCCGGGGATTAACCAGGGCTGTAAGCATCATGAATAAATCGCGCCGGAAATATATACAAACACCCAACAGGGTCCCAAGGTGCAGGGCAATATCAAAGGTTAAACCAGCCTCTTCTATGCCAAGAAAAAATTCAACAAGGGCAAGATGGCCCGAACTTGAAATCGGCAGGAATTCTGTTACACCCTGTAATAAACCCAGAAAAATGGCGTGAAATAAATTCATCCGGATAACTGTTGAGAGTATTTACCCTGCACCAAGCATGCTTTTGATATCTTCTTCCAAAAAGTCATGACCGACATACCCCAGATACTTTTTAACTATTTGACCTTGACGGTTGACTAAAAAAGTAGCCGGGATACCTGTCACCCCGCCAAAACTCCTGGTCACAACAGGGTCTGCAAGAAGGACAGGGTAGTTTATGCCGAATTTGTTGATGAGTTTTTGCACTGGTGCCAGGTCTCCTTCATCAACGGAAAATGCTATCACTGAAAACCCCTCTGACTTGAAAGAATCCTGCAGGGTAATCAAAGCTGGTATCTCCTGGATACATGGAGGACACCAGGACGCAAAAAAGGTGACCAGCAGCATCTGGCCATCAAGCTGTCTGCTGTCAATTATTGTTTTATCAGTCAGGGAGTCCTTCTTAAAAGGGGCCATTTGCATGCGCTCACCTATTGCTGGAGTCAACCCGACCCTTGTATCCTGTTCTCCTTGTTTGCAGGCCATTACCAGTGTGAGCAGTCCAACGGCCAAAAGAAGATATCTAAATTTCATATTTTCACCGGATAATTAACACATCATTTTATATCGTGACTAAATCATATCCTGATTTCTCTTTTTCCCAAGATAATGCTCATGGAGGAGATAATCAAGCCGCCCATTATTTCCAGCATGACGATCAGGCCCGTATTCCCCACGAACATTTCAGCAAAAGTAACAAAAATATGCTGCATCGCCCGGGTTGTAAAGAAATTTATAAACTTTTGACACGGGTAGAGTGTTTCATCGCAATTAATAAAACCAGTAGTTTAAATGTTCGCCAAAGGCAAGCCGATACAGCCGCATCTATTTCGGAGTCTCCTTGCAGTCGCTACCTGTCGCAGGGAATCTGGCATATCAATAATATAGCCCAATACCCTACTCCGCATATCTACGGCTGTCTCAACTTGTGAGAAATGCGGGCTAGCATCATAAAGGTAATTTCAGCACTCTTTCCAAACTGGAGTATAGAAAAAATCAGCAACTCAAGAGATAAAAATATTGGGGAGGGTTATATCCCAAAGGAACACAACATTTTTTCAGGAAGATTGATACGGGCTTCCATGCCGCCATCAGTTTTTTGAGTCAAAGAAAAATTTCCTCCATGTGTTGCAACTATTTTTTCCACAAGGGTCAAACCAAGACCTGTGCCATAGGTTTTGGTGGTAAAAAAAGGATCAACAGCCCTTTCCTGAATAGCCTCTGCAATACCCACCCCGGTATCAGCAAATGACATTGTCACCCACCCTCTTTGCTGACGAACAACAATTGTCAGGGTTCCCCCGTCAGGCATTGCATCAATAGCATTTCGGAGCAGATGGAGTATCATTTTACGCATCAACTGCTCATCCATTTCCAGGATGGGATCAGGATCAGGGACATCAAGCTCCACATCAATTGAATGCTTGACCAGAGTCGGTTGGAGCAAAAGCAGTGTTTTTCTTATTAATGGATAGAGCGGTTCACATTTTTTTTCCACTTTCAGCTGTCTGACAAAATCAAAAAGATCTTTGAGGGTTGATTCCAGCCTGGAGGTTTCATTAACAATCATATGGACAAATTCAAGGGATTTCTCATCCTGGATTTTTTTCTCCAGGATACGGGCTGCACCACCGATTGAGGTTATTGGATTCCTCAACACATGCACAAGCTGGGCCGACATTTGTCCCAAAGCCGAATAGCTGGCCGATTCCACAAGGAGGTCCTTATTTCTTTCAAGCTCCTGCGTAACATCTTCGAGTTCGCTGATCTTGTCTTCCATCTCCATGTATAATCGACTGTGATCTATAGCCAGGCTGGCCTGATTGGCAAATATCTCCAAAGACCTGATATTATTTTTTGAAATGGGTTGCCGGGTAATGAAATGATCGGCAATAATAACCCCCAGAGATTTACTCGGCGAAAAAAGAGGTATCACTACAAAAGTATCTTCACCGAGCAGATCAATAAGATCTCTGTCAACAGGCACATCTGCATGGCCATCCTCCACAAGGATAGAGCGTTTCTCCATGGACGACCTGATTAAAATATGCTCTGAATCTGTAACCGGCACCTGCAGACTTTTGATCATCTGGGTAACTTTTGTATCTCCATTCAGGCAGCTTCTTTTAATGCTTTGAACTATTTCCAAAAAATCGAGCTTCTTTTCACGCAGTTCAGCCCAGATTCTTGCCGCCTCCTCCCGGCATTCTGCCCCGATTGCCAGTTTTCCCTCTAAGACCTCACCCTCATCATCAAATATTACCAGAAAGGCCCGGTTGAAACGCAATCCCTCTTCTGCGGTAATGCCCACAAGAATGGCTTGCAGAATCTCGTCCAGCTCTACTGTACTTAAATATACAGAGTTCATCTTCAAAGAGAGTTGATGCAGAAGCTGGATACGAAAATTGGCCTTTTCAAGATCCTCCTGATGCTTGAAATTCTCAGCCATCAACCAGCGCCTCTCAAGGGCCTTGCGTACAACTAAAAGTATTTCCTGAAACTGCACCGGCTTTGCGAGATAATCGTCGGCTCCCTTTCTTATGCAATCAAGGGCAACTTCCAAATCTGCCATACCGGTTAACATGACTATAGCAATGCCGGGATGATCAGCTACAATTTCTGGAAGAAGGGTGACGCCGTCGGTATCAGGCAAACCAATATCAAGGAGGATTAAGGCGATCCTGGCAGTACTAAAAAGACTTCTGAGTTCTGCAGCGCTCCCTGCTTCAACTACCGCAAGATCATGGCTTTCCAGAAAAAGACGAAGTGGTTTACGGATGGATGTGTCATCATCAACTATTGCAATTACCTCATCCCTGGCAAGTAACTTGTCAGGAGTAAGCGACATATGGTGTAAACCGGGAATTGCTTCACGCATGAGTATATATTTTGACTCAATAATTATTCAACTATTACAACCACCTGAGAAAGCATCTAACAGCCCCAAGGGGAATAGCAGTCACTCTGAAGCTTTCAGTAGAAACTCTCAATCTGCAGCCTTAACTTTTCTATTACTCTTGCCATGTTTATCTGTCAAGAAAACAGTAAAATTTCCAAGCTTTTACTCCATTGTTATTCGTGGTTGAAATATTGACTGATACTCTTTACAGTGCTTGCAAAATTTTACGAAGCGGATTCAGGCATATGAAAAAAGACTCCGATATTGACATGCTGCAGGTTATTGGCGACTTCCTGGAACTGGGCCATGTGGAAAACATTGTAGCCATGTTTAAACAGGACAGGAGTTTATATAACCTGACCGGTGCTCTTCTCAGGGATGAACGTTTTACGGTTAGGCTGGGCATTGGAGTTCTTTTTGAGGAACTTGTCCTTCTCCGTCCAAAGGAGATATCACTTGCCATTCCTTCACTTCTGCCACTCCTGCAAGAACAAAAAGCCATATTGCGGGGAGAAGCCGCAACCATACTTGGTATAATCGGCTCCGACTCTGCCCTGAAACAATTAGTTAAACTCAAGGACGATCCCGACTCCCAGGTGAGAGAAATAGTTACAGATATTATTCACCAGGAGAGAGATATACCTGAACCTGAATCCCCGTCCGGCAATGAAAAACCTTCTTAAGCAGACACAATCCATATTTAAGCCTGATGGTCTTTTGTCTACCCTTATAGAAGCGTATGAATTTAGATCAGGGCAGTTGGAAATGGCTTCTGCAGTGGCTCAGACTCTTGCTGGAGGCAAACTTGTTGTTGAGGCTGAGACCGGCATCGGCAAAACCCTCGCCTATCTCATTCCTGCTGTCCTGAGCAGGCAGAAAATAATAATCTCGACCAATACCCTGAATTTGCAGGAACAGATTCTCAGCGATGCTATTCCATTTATTCAGCAGAACATAGATCCACAACTTTCCGCCCTCTGCGTTAAGGGGAGGCAAAATTATCTCTGCCTTTATCGTTGGCAGCAGTTTGCTGTGCATCCTCAATTTGAGATGTTTGCTCCCGGCAAGACCAGAAAAAAAATTAAGCGCTGGCTTGAAACAACTACCACCGGTGATAGGGCAGAACTCCCCTGGCTGGAAGACGATTCCGCCCTTTGGCGTGAAATAAGTGCAACCGCCAGCCAATGCCTTGGCAGTAAATGTCCGCATGACAAGTCATGTTTTATTACTGAATTACGTAAAAAAGCTGCCGCTACCCGACTTCTCATTGTCAACCATCATCTTTTCTTCTCAGACCTGGCTCTTCGACGTGAAGGGCATGGTGAAGTGCTGCCGCGCTATGAGTCGGTCATTTTTGACGAAGCGCATCACCTCGAAAATGTTGCAACCAATTTTTTCGGTTTTTCTTACAGCCACTTCCAGCTGCTTGAACTTGTTAAAGATGTAAAACTTTCCGCAGCAATGCTGCCGGCAGATAAGAAGGAACAGGTTTTCCAGGTTGCCGATGCTCTCCATCTTCGTTCAGAGCATTTTACCGCAATGTTCCCCGCCCAAATCGGGAAATTCCCATTGCAGGGATTTATTGATGTACATCCGGAGTGGGAGGAACAGATACAGGCTGTTTCCGACCGGCTATCGAGCCTTACCTCCACTCTTTCACGCATGGCAATTGAAGGCGAAGTATGGCAGGGGCTGGCAAATCGCTGCGAGGATTTGCAAAGCAGGCTTATTGCCATTGCAGGGTTGTTGGAAATTCCCCAGGAAGAAAAATATATCCGCTGGTATGAACGGCGTGAGAAAAGTATTGTTTTAACTGCCTCCCCCATTGATATTGCTGCAGAGCTCAATACAGTTTTATATCCGGAAGTACGATGTGCTGTTTTTACATCCGGCACTTTGACCGTTGGGGATAATTTCACTTATTTTCTCAACCGGCTTGGACTTGACCAGGACACTGAAACACTTTCTCTTGCTTCCCCGTTCGATTACAAAAACAGGACCATGCTGTATGTACCTGCCCATACTCCCCAAAATCCTTTCCCACAACCTGACCGGAAAGAATTCCCAACAGAAATTCAATTCATTATGAACCGGATATTACTGGCATCAGGTGGACGGGCCCTGGTGCTGTTCACAAGTTTCTATAATATGAAAAAAATATATCCTTTTCTGGTTGAGAATCTTCCCTATCCAGTGTTTATCCAGGGGGAGGCGCCACGTAATAAGCTTTTACAATCATTCCAGCAACAGACTAATTCAGTACTGCTTGCAGTTGCCAGTTTCTGGGAAGGGATAAATGTTCCGGGCGAATCATTGAGTTGTGTCATAATAGACAAATTACCCTTTGAAGTCCCGAGTGACCCTGTTATCATGGCACGGATTAATAAAATCCGGGAGGAAGGTGGCAATCCTTTTATGGATTTTCAGCTGCCACGCGCTATCCTTGCTCTACGACAGGGGGTCGGCAGACTCATGCGGACTTCTACTGATAAAGGTCTGCTGGCAATCCTTGATATACGGTTATTTACCAAACAATATGGGCACCTTTTCATTAAAAGCTTACCTCCAAGCCCGATTACCCGTGAGCTTAAGGATGTTGAGTCTTTTTTTGAGAACTGAAAGCTGCCAGCGGATTTGTAAAAAGGAAATTGAAGAGTGGACAAAGTCGACCTGCTTGCCAGATTAAAAACTGAAATTGCCACGGTGGATCTAACCATGCGAGAGGATCTGCAAGCACTTGTCAACAAAAAGCAGATCGCCACTGATTTGCTTGAGGTCCTGGAGCATGCACTTTTAAATGGTGGCAAAAGAATAAGACCGCTACTCTGTATTCTTACTGCCCGCCTCTGCTCCACTCCGGGAAAAGAGATCTACCCCCTGGCTATTGCTTTCGAATACCTGCATGTTGCAACCCTGCTCCACGACGATGTAATTGACCACGCAGATACCCGGCGGGGTCGTCCTGCGGCAAATAAGCTCTTCGGCCTGACAGCGGCAATTCTTGCAGGAGATTTCCTCCATGCCCGTTCAATGTTCCTGGTTGGCACCCTTGGAGGCAAGCGCTGCCTGGATCTTATCTGCAGGTCAACAGAGGCTATGGTTGCCGGGGAATTTCTGCAGCTCTCCAATGTCCACAACCTGAACCAATCTGAAAATGATTATTTTTCCGTAATCAATGGTAAAACAGCATTATTTATTGGATCTATCTGCGAGACAGGAGGAATTTTCGCAGGTGCTGACAACAGTAAAATTCAAGCACTCAAGCAATATGGAGCCAACCTTGGTCTTGCCTTCCAGATACAGGATGATCTTCTTGATTATTTAGGCGATTCAGAAAAAACCGGAAAGGAAGTCGGCAATGACTTTTATGAAGGAAAAATGACATTGCCATTGATTCATGCCCTTGCAACTGCAAACAAACAAGAGGGCAATTTCCTTCTTGACCTTCTCAAGGGGCAGAAAAGTGATCGCATAGCAAAATTTGAAGACGCACGAGAGATCATTCGCAAAAACAGCGGATTTGGATATGCTGAAAAACTGGCTGAAAAGTTAGTTGATACAGGCATAAAGAGCCTCGCCATATTTGTTTCAGAGCAGAACAGGGAAACCCTTGACTTGCTTACCGGCCTGGCCAGGTATGCTATAAGCAGGGAAAAATAAGTTTTCACCCGATGAGTTTTTCGCTCATCAAACCAAAAACATTCTTTTACTTCATTTAACCTTCAGTTCCCCGTATCCCTCTATTAAAGACCACTAAGAGATTTTTAATTTATATTGACTTACCTGTTTTTACCTCATATTATAGTAAATATGTTGGGTATAGTGTTGGGTATAGAATAAAAACAGGAGAATCCGAAATGCCAGCTACAAAACGAATCAA
>JBDLJI010000012.1:0-17315 GCA_039714455.1 Thermodesulfobacteriota bacterium | reverse complement strand
ATGCTTACCGCCTTACACTGCAGGCTATACGGATGTATCGGCTTGCCTTGTGCGGACAGTTCAGCATATTTCTTTATTAACACCATTCGCAAACACTCTATTCCTGTTAATATCCTGCATACCGTCTTCTATGCCCTCTGACTATCACCATTCACTATTGAATGCTGAAATGTTCGTGAGAAATGCGGGCTAAAAATGGAATGGAATGATACTATACTAATCAGTCCTCGACTGTTTGATTCTTTTTATGCGCAAGTATTTCTCCAACTGCCTTTACTACCTGCAGATGAACATTTTCAATAGAATCTGAAGCGTTTATCCTTTTAATATACGGCTGTTGCATCGACTCAAAAATTGCCGCAACTTTTTTCAAATTTGATTCTTTCTCAAAAGTATTGGGGTTTTCATTTCGCTGATTCTGAATGCGATAAATACCCTGGGCTGGCTCAATCTCAAGAATAATAGCCAGATCAGGGACAGGAAAACCCTTATTTTTTTTCATAATAAATTCAGGGTCTATGCCATTCGCTCCCTGGTATGCAACGGTTGAAAGATAATATCGGTCACATACCACAACGCAACCATCTCTCAGGGCGGGCGCTATAACCTCTTGCACATGCTGATCACGATCGGCGACAAAGAGTTCCAGTTCCTCGTCATATGAAACGGCTTCCCGGTCAACAAAAAGTTCCCTTATTTTCTGACCAAAAGGACCATCTGTGGGTTCACGGGTTGCTACAACTGCATAGCCAAGCTGCTGCAGTTCGTCAGCAAGTAAATGAAGCTGGGTGGATTTTCCTGTTCCGTCTATACCCTCAAAAACAACAAACAATCCACCAGCAACAAGAATCGATCCTTTTCGGCATGAATCCTGTTCATCCATCTGATCCGACTGGGTACACTCCGTGCTCATATTGTCATACTATCCTGGTTAGAACCGCTTATACTTTCTGGGGAACAAACCTTTTTCACTTTCACTTCCTGCATTTTATATTATTAACAAAGAGCTTTTATTGAAGCCATACATTTATCAGCTTCACCGATTGTTCGAGTTGACTGCCACAGTTCCTTATCTTTTATAATTTTCCCTGTTGGCAATCATTTCTGCAGCCATTGCAAAAGAGGCTTCGAGACTGGAAGCACTGGCAAGACCTTTGCCGGCAATATCATAGGCTGTACCGTGATCAACTGATGTCCGAATAATCGGCAGCCCCATGGTCAGATTAACTCCATCCTCAAAATGCACAAGCTTGAAAGGAATTAACCCCTGATCATGATACATCGCAACAACCGCATCATAATTATTATCCATGGCCTTCTTAAACACTGTATCAGGCGGCAGCGGGCCTGAAACCTCCCATTTTTTTGAAACAGCAGCTGAAACCGCCGGTTCGATTATCTGGTTCTCTTCTCCACCAAAAAGGCCGGCCTCGCCACTGTGCGGGTTAAGACCGGCCACTGCAATTCGCGGTTTGGGAATACCAAAATCCTTTAAAAGCGTCTCACCCGTCAGGTTTATGACCCGGATGATTTCATCCTGAGAGAGTTGCTCCGGGACTTTGGCCAATGGTGTATGAATGGTGACCAGGGATACCCTCAACCATTTGCCGGCCATCATCATGCCATAATTCTTGGTATTGCATAATGATGCCAGCATTTCAGTATGGGCTGGGAACTTATACCCTGCCAATTGCATTGCATATTTGGCAATTGGACAGGTAACCATAGCATCAAGCTCACCCTGGCCAATCAATTGAACTGCTTTGGTGATGTATGCAGCTGCTGCATGGGCTGTTTCTTTGTCCGGTTTTCCCCAATACAAATTCTCAGCATGCAGGGAGTAGCCCTCACTGGCCTCTGGAACGACTACCTGCAGCTTCTCTAAATTGACCGGCCCCCCTGGCCGCCACGGAACAATCTCTATGTCCACACGCATCTCTTTTGCGCAACGGCTGAGTAAATCGATGTCCCCAATTACAATAGGTAAAAACCGGCTAAAACCTTTTTTCTCTGCCACAAAACGCAAAATTATTTCCGGGCCGATACTCACCGGGCAACCCATGGTTATACCAATCAGGGCAGAACTACTTGAAGAAACATCTTTTGCACTATGTGTATTTTGCATTATTAATTCCATCCCCTGAAAGAGGAGAAGAATATATCTTTAGACAAAGATATATTCTTTAGTTGCCATAGCAAAGGTCAAATGCATTTTGCAGTAATTCTATCGCTGCATCTTGAAACCTATTGCCGCCCTCATGAAATTCAATGCCAACTACGTCAAAACGGGACGGTCGGTTATGGCAGTTCTTTTTGCTGATATATTCAAGAGCAACTTTTGAAAGCTGTTGCTGTTTTTGAGCTGTAACTGACTCAAAGGGAGAGCCATAGAGAATGTCTGATCGCGTCTTAACTTCAATAAAAACCAGATCATCTCCATGTTCGGCGATGATATCTATTTCACCAAGTCTGATCCGGTAATTTCGTTCTAAAATCCTGTATCCCCTGCTCTTCAAATAACGGACGGCTATCTCCTCACCTTTTGCACCCAATTCTTTTTTTTTCAAAGTCATTATGATATGAACAGAATATATTCACCGGCATTAGCCCGTATTTCTCACGAACATTTCAACAAGTAGCAAAAATATGCTGCATCGCCTGGGTTGTAAAGAAATTTATAATCTTTTAACACTGATGAGTATTTTATCGTAAATAATAAAATCAGCAGTTTAAATGTTCGCCAAAGGCAAGCCGATACATCCGTATAACCTGCAGTGTAAGGCGGTAAGCATACTAAAGTATAGCTCACCCCCCTTACACTTTGTCTATCCGGCGTCTCGACTTGTGAGAAACCCGGGCTAGGTACTGGAAATAAATTCCTTCACGCATTTGAAACTCTGCCGATGGATGGCACACGGGCCATAAATCCTGATCGCCTGCCTGTGTTCGAGAGTCGGGTATCCTTTGTTTTGCTGGAAGTTGTATTCCGGATATTGGAGATGATACTGATCCATCATATCATCACGGACTACCTTGGCAATGATTGATGCCGCAGCAATGGAGGCACTTTTCGACTCTCCTTTGACCAGGGTCTGCTGCGGTGTTGACATTGGTACGGGTTGATTGCCGTCCACAAGGAGAAAATCCGGCTGGACAGGCATGGTGAGAACAGCCTTTTTCATGGCAAACAGAGATGCCTGGAGAATATTCAGCCGATCAATATCCGTCTCCGAAACGATACCGACTGATATTTGGGCTCCATTTTGCTTCAGCTCACGGTACAGACGGGTCCGTTTTTTAACGTTAATGGTTTTGGAATCTACAAAGCAGCTATTGTCACAGCTCTCCTGCAAAATGACACAGGCGGCGATGACCGGCCCGGCCAATGGTCCCCTTCCCACTTCATCCAGGCCGGCGATCCACTGATACCCCTTCTGCCTGAGGCCTCTTTCCAGAGAATACGTATCGGGTTCAGGATCAGGCCATAACTTTTCCGGACCCATCCAAGCTCCCCCAACTGTTAGCGCAAGTCTTTAGCTTTAATACGGGAAGCTTTGCCGCGAAGTCCACGCAGGTAATAGAGTCTTGAACGGCGAATCTTGCCGCGGGAAATAATTTCCACCTTATTGAGCCTTGGCGAATGCAGGGCAAATGTTTTTTCAACCCCCACACCATGAGATATCTTCCTCACGGTAAATGTAGCACCCATGAGGCCTCTTCGCCTCCGGATGACAACACCCTCAAAAATCTGCACTCTTTCCTTGTTGCCTTCAATAATACGGATATGCACTTTGACGGAGTCACCGGCACGGAAGTCCGGCATATCATAGCGCATCTGTTCTCTGTCGATTCGTTCAATAATGTTTGTACTCATAGTCTGTTATTCTCGGATTCTTTCAATTACCGATGGATGCCTCCAGGTCACCCCAATAAAAAATTTTTCTCCGTTTCTTGATACTCTATATTTATTTTTTTACCTTAGTTTCGTTACTATTCTCTTACTCCAAGCAATCGGTCAAGAACAATTGCGGCAGCCGACCTGACCGACAGATGATTGTAGTTACCTGAACCGGAAATGGGAGGCAGTATGCCATCTCCTGCCTCTATCACTTCTTGGGCCAATCCCCAGGCAGTCCCCAAAAGGATCAAAAAATTTTCCCCGCCGGAAATCCTTTGCCTCACTACTGGATAGGGCCATATGTTAGAATGTTTTTCCTGGGCACATGTAGCCAGAACCGTTGGCCGTCCCTGCCCTTTTTCTGTAACCCGTTCAAAAAGTTGGTCCAGATCATCACAAATTTGCACCAATGATAGGGCCTCTCCCCGCATGGAATTGTATTTTGCCCCATGACCTGTAAGCCAATGGTCAAGCAATTCCTGGAAAAGCTCCTGTTGATCCTTATATGGAGTAACAACATAAAGAGAATCAACCCCGTAAGTCTTTGCTGCTCGTGCAATATCATGCAGGTCCAGGTTTGTTACTGCTGAACCGATTATTTCCCGGTTCTTGTTCAACACCGGGTAATGAATCAGCGCCAAATCAACCTTGACCTTTCCAACCTCCTGTTCTGTCACGTTATCTTTTATACAGCTGCTTAAACCTGATGATTAATGGATAGTTTCACTATTGTATATTTCCATATTTTTCAACAGCCTCGAGCAGGCTGTTTCTTTTCAATATCTGCAGTTCCTCCTTATTAAAAACTGCCCGTGCTAATAACTCCGGCCTTTTTTCCAGAGTCTGTCTCACTGAGGTTACAAGCCGCCATTCCGCAATGGCAGCATGGTCTCCACTCAAAAGAACCTCAGGCACTGTATATCCTTCATAGTCCCTCGGCCTGGTATACTGAGGATTTTTCAACAATCCACGACTGAATGTGTCATTTTCCGCTGAATCCTCGCATCCCAAAACTCCAGGAAGCAATCTGGTCACTGAATCAATCAGGACCATTGCAGCAAGTTCTCCACCGGTGAGAACATAATCCCCAATGGAAATCTCTTCGTCCACATAGTTTGACCTGATCCTCTCATCAACTCCTTCATATCTGCCGCAGAGCAAAATAAGATGTTCATGGGTTGCAAGCCTTTCCGCCGTCTCCTGGGTATAGGTTTTACCCTGGGGAGTAAGAAAAATGACCCTGCCGCCGGGATTTTTTTCCTCAATAGAATTCAGGGAACCTGCAATCGGCTCCGGTTTCATCACCATGCCCTCACCACCTCCAAAAGGCCGGTCATCGGTCATGGTATGTTTATCCAGAGCAAAATCTCTTATATCATGGATATTGACATTTATCTTGCCTGCTGCAACCGCCCGCCGGATTATGCCTTCTTCCAAGGGTGAATCAAGCAGCAGAGGAAAAATAGTCAGGATGTCAAATCGCATAGTAAATGATCCGGGCCCATGAGCTTACAACTCGATTCCTCTAAGAAAAAAACTCAAGCCGCAACCATTTTATCATTTATTAATCTCAAGCAGGCCGGGAGGAGGAGAAATAATAATTTTTCCTCCCTGATCATCAATCTCTCTGATGATATCCCCTTTCATAGGGATCATGAATTCATGGCCAGCACCGCTAACAACCATAATATCATGGGCTGTTGTGTTAAAAAGCTTGGTAACCCTGCCAAGTTCCTGACCTGTTTCGGTCATAACTTTTAATCCTTTCAGCTGATGCCAGTAATATTCATCAGAATCCAGTGTCGGGAAGTCAGCTTTATTCACCCATATCTTGCTTCCCTGCAGGGATTGCGCCGCCTCTCTGGTTCCAACACCTTCCAGTTGGAGGATGGCAAGTTTGCCCTGTTCCCGGCATTTAACTACGTTATATGTTTCAATCCCGCTACCCGTCGGTTCCTGCAGGACAATCTTTTTATACTGCTTCAAATTTTCAGGCTGCTCAGAATACAAATATGCCTTGACCTCACCTCGAATACCATGGGACTTGACAATTTCTCCGATCAAGCCAAGATCGTCATGGAATTCACAGTTTCGCCGGTCAGTCTTCCGGGTCATTCTATTCCATTATTTCAAGCCTGGACCGCTTGTTGACCTTGCCTGCCGCAGCGGAAAGCAGAGAGCGCATTGCCCGGGCCGTTCTTCCCTGTTTGCCGATCACCTTACCAAGGTCCTCTTTAGCAACTGTCAATTCAATGATAATGGAATCATCCTGCTCAGTTTCCTTTATCTGGATCTGGTCAGGATGATCGACGAGCGCAGTAGCAATATAGTGGATCAATTCTTTCATGAAACTTTATTCAGCTACTGCTTTTTCAGCATTTGCGTGCTTCACCATCAGACTTTTTACTGTCGTTGTAGGTTTAGCACCCTTATCAAGCCATGACTGAAGTTTCTCTGAATCAAAAGTGATCTCAGCCGGATCCTTCAAGGGATCATAAGTGCCAACGATATCAAGAAACTTGCCATCACGCTTGGCCTCGACATCTGCAACTATAATACGGTAATAGGGCAACTTTTTTCTTCCAAGTCTTGTTAAACGAATTTTTACTGCCATTCTGTGAGATTCCTCCTCAATTATAATGCAATGTATTATTTGAAATTATCCAATTCTTTCAGTTCAAAAAAGATTACTGCCCAAAAGCAGAATCAAAAAATATACCTTAAAAAAAATTATAATGCTAGCGTCTTAATCCCTTGGGCAGCTTTCTCCTCTTCTTGCCCCCTGCCATACCTCCTGGAACCCCCTTCATTTTTTTCATCATCTTTAACATCTGAGAATAACTTTTTATTACCCTGTTAACATCCTGAACACTCGTACCACTGCCGTTAGCAATACGCTGTCGGCGGCTGGCATTCAGTATCTGATAATTCCTTCGCTCCACAGAGGTCATGGAATTGATTATTGCTTCTGTCCGAACCAGTTCACGGTCATCCGGTTTCGGCATGTTTTGCATCTGCTTCATCTTGTTGAGGCCGGGGACCATTCCCATTATCTGCTCAAGACTGCCCATTTTCTTTATCTGTTGGATCTGGTCACGAAAATCTTCCAGAGAGAATTGACTTTTCTGAATTTTCTTAGCAAGTTTGTCGGCTTTTTTCTTATCGACTACCGCTTCAGCCTTTTCAATCAAGGAAAGAACATCACCCATCCCAAGAATTCTTGAGGCAAGGCGGTCAGGGTGGAAAATATCCAGGGCATCCATCCCCTCGCCCACACCGACAAACTTTATGGGACGTTCTGTCACCTTCTTAATGGACAGTGCTGCACCACCGCGGGCATCACCTTCCATCTTGGTAAGCACAACACCTGTCAAGTCAAGGTCATCCTTAAATTTTTCCGCTACGGTAACAGCATCCTGACCGGTCATGGCATCAGCCACAAATAAAATCTCGGCAGGTTCAATCTGTGTTTTGATCTGCCGTAGCTCTTCCATCAACTCCTGGTCGATATGTAAACGGCCGGCTGTATCAATTATCAGGGTATCCAGGTTCTTCTCGTCAGCAGCAATCATGGCGTTGCGGCAAATGTTCACTGGATTCTGGCTGGTTTCCGAAGGGTGGACATCCACCCCGATGGATTCTCCGAGAACCTTGAGCTGATCGATAGCAGCAGGCCGATAGACGTCAGCGGGGATAAGATAAGGACGCCTGCCTTTACTCTTCAGCAATTTAGCCAGTTTAGCTGCGGTAGTGGTTTTACCTGAGCCCTGAAGGCCTGCCAGCATAATTACTACCGGCTGCTTCCCGTCAAGTTTAAGCACCTCCGTCTGCCCGCCCAGCAGTTCAACCAACTCCTGGTGGACAATCTTTATAACCTGCTGCCCCGGGGAAAGGCTCTCAAGCACCTCCTGGCCGACAGCCCGTTCAGAGATGGTAGAAATAAACTCTCTGACCACCTTATAATTGACATCTGCTTCCAGCAGTGCCAATCTCACTTCACGGAGGGCAGCTTCGATATTTTCAGGGGTTAGCTTTCCATATCCCCGCAGGTTCTTAAAAACCTTCTCTAATTTTTCGGTTAAATTCTCAAACATTATGGGTCACATCTACTCTTTCTACCTACCAGCATCACGGGCTGTCTCTATTTGACAGAAATAAATTTCCCTGCACCGGCAAACATCAACAGAGCTATAATTTTAAGAGTGTTAATTCCTGATAGAGGGCCTGTCAAAAGGCCAATTGTATCAGTCTGCGTCAGATTATTATAAAAAACAGGCAAAGATAATTAGAACTTGACCGAATGTCAAGCAATGCTCGGCCATAATCACTTTTTTGGGCTATAAAAAATGAGGTAATTAAATGAATCATCACATCTCTTATTTACATGCAAGCTTAGAAGAGTTGGTCCACCAGCTTAGCTGATGGCTCAAGGAAACAATCAAAACAGGAAATCAAATCAGGTTACCCCTCATTAAGCCCCTCAAGGCACTTGGCAAGACTCTCAGGGGAATCAACCTGAAACCTTCTGCACCCTGAGGATTTGGGTAAAATTTTCTTATTGAGTCCACTCAGAACCTTCTTTGGCCCAACTTCAATAAAATGTGTCACCCCTTTATCTACCAGAGAATTTATTATCTCAAACCAGCAAACCCTAGAGGCAATCTGCCTGCTCATGATTGCACGAATAGCCGCTGGTTCATTTTCCTCGGCAGCAGTTACATTGAAAAGTACTGGAGTTTGGGGCGCTTGAAAAGGAATCTCAGCCATAATCTTTTCAAAATCAGGAATTGCTCCTGCTACAAGAGGGCTATGATTTGCTACACTGACATTCAATGTGATTGCCTTGCCTCCCTTTTCGCTGACCAGACCATCCAAGGCAGCAAGTGTTTCATGGTAACCGGAAACCACTATCTGTTTTTCACAATTATGATTAGCAATCGTCACCTTAGAATTTTCAGGAAATGTTGCCAGAATTCCCTCCAATTCTTCCAGGGTCAGTCCTAAAATAGCCTGCATGCCACCGGGATTTCTCTGCCCTTCTCTCTCACTCAATCTCCCCCTTTCAGCCACCAGCTTTAAGGTGCCTTCAACCCCTAAAACACCTGATGCGCAGAGAGCACTGTATTCACCGAGACTGTGTCCGGCAAAATACTCCGGCTGGATACCTGCTTTCTTTACAGCCTGCCAGCAGATCAGATTGACTGCGGTCAAGGCCGGTTGCAGATAAACCGCCTTTGTCAATTCCTCCATGGGACCTTCGAGGCATAATTTCCTTAAAGGGGCAGAGCTGATTGAATCCGCCAAGTCCATCAGCATTCCCGCCTCCTGATCAGACTCCATAAATTCCTTGCCCATGCCGATAAATTGTGAGCCCTGCCCTGGAAAAAGGACAGCTATTTTACTTTCCAGCATTCCTTTCACTCCTCTTTAATATGCTGCAGCAAAGAGCCAAGCAGAAACAACCCAACGCCTACTGTAATTGCTGAATCTGCAACATTAAATGCAGGCCAGTGATAGCTTCCCAGGTAAAAATCCAGAAAATCCACTACAGAACCGAAACGCAGCCGGTCTATCAGATTGCCAATGGCTCCCCCTCCAATCAACCCCAAGGCATAAACAAATATTTTACCTTGCCTTTTCAGGTGACCATAAGCATACACAATAACTACCAGTGCTACTATTGCCACCCCAACAAAAAATACCTGGCGCAGTAAATTTTTGCTCCCAGCCAGAAAACCAAAAGCTGCTCCAGTATTAGTCACATAAACCAGATCAAAAAGACCGGGAATAATATTCTGCTGCTCATAGAGGGCAAAATTGGTCATTATCCACTGCTTGGTTAACTGGTCTATAATAATAACCAGGGAAGCAATACCAACAGGAACAAAATCCATCAATTCAAACTTTGCATTCACATTAAAACCCGACGCTATAGAACATCATATATTATACAAGTTGAGCAACAACCGCGGTGCATCGGCTACAAAGTTCCGGATGACCATCATCATCACCCACCGTCTCAGAACGAAGCCAGCATCTTTCGCATTTCTCCCCTGAAGCCGGGATTACAGAGACTTGCAACTCGGGCAATTCCTCGCTGGCATAAATATCTCCTTCAAGAACATCTGATTGAGACAGTTCTGAGACAATGGAGATCATCTTCAGAGTGCCCCACTTGTCTGCAAGAAATTCAGCCAGAGAGCCGGTTGCCTTGACCATGACTTTTGCCTCCAGGGGATGACCAATAACCTTATCCCTCCTTGCTCCTTCAAGGGCCTTGGTTATCTCGGACCTCACTTCCAGAAGACCTTTCCATTTTTTGTCCAGTTCAGGATCAACAGCCTCTTCATTCTCTTCAGGAAACTCCTGCAGAAAAACTTCATGGGCTTTACGCTGTTCATCATCACCTTCCTGGGGCAAATGCTCCCACGCCTCGGCAGCGGTAAAGTTCATCACCGGTGCCATGACACATAACAGGCCGGCAAGAATATCATACAGGACCGTCTGCGCCGCCTTCCTCTCTACAGAATCAGGGAGAGCCGTATAGAGACGGTCTTTAATAATATCAAGGTAGAAGGCACTCATGGTAACACCACAGAACTGATGCAGACCATGAAATACAGTATGAAATTCAAAATCAGCGTAGGCTTTGATTGCTTTACGCTTAAAAAACTCGAACTGGTGTAATGCCCACCGGTCAATTTCTTCCATATCTTTGCAGGCGACCCTGTCAGTTGACGGAACAAAATCATAGAGGTTCCCCATGAAGAACCGCAGTGTATTGCGTATTTTACGATAGGCATCTGAAAGTTGCTTTAATATCTCATCTGATATCTTAATATCGTCGCGGTAGTCCTCGCTGGATACCCAAAGCCTGAGAATTTCAGCACCAAATTTTTTTATGATCTCTTCAGGAGCAATAACATTGCCAACACTTTTTGACATTTTCTTGCCCTGCCCATCGACAACAAAACCATGGGTCAGGACACCTTTATATGGCGGAATGCCCCTTGTTCCCACAGAAGCAAGCAGAGAACTTTGGAACCAACCGCGATGCTGATCACTGCCTTCCAGGTAAAGATCTGCAGGCGCCTGGAGTTCCTCTCGTTCCTCAAGAACGGCTGCATAGCTGACCCCTGAGTCGAACCAGACATCAAGAATATCATTTTCCTTTATGAAGGTTGCCCCTCCGCAGTTTTTACAACTGCAGCCTTCTCCTGTAAAATGGGAAGCATCATACTTGAACCAGGCATCTGCCCCTTCCTCTGCAAAAACAGAGACAATCCTATCCGCTACTGCTTCATCCTTGAGCACCTCACCACATCCTTCACAGGTAAGTACAGTGAGCGGCACCCCCCAGGTGCGCTGACGGGACAGACACCAATCAGGCCGACCTTCAACCATCCCGAATATACGCTCCATGCCCCAACGCGGCGTCCAGGCAACTTTCTTGATCTCCTGCAGAGCGTTAGACCGCAGGTCATTTTTATCCATTGATATAAACCACTGTTCCGTCGCCCTGAAAATAACCGGCTTCTTACAGCGCCAGCAGTGAGGATAACTGTGAGAGATTGCTGTCTCTTTTACCAGAAACCCTTTTTCTTTCAGATCAGCATTAATGCGCTTGTTTGCATCAAGAATGAACATCCCTGCGTATGGCCCGGCTTCGTCAGTAAAAATGCCGGAATTATCAACCGGTGACAATACGGGCAGGTTGTATTGCAGGCCGCTCATGTAATCTTCCCTGCCATGTCCGGGCGCAGTGTGCACAATACCGGTACCGCTATCCAGGGTCACATAATTAGCCAGAATGATAAGCGATTCACGCTCCATGAAGGGATGTTTACATTTCAAACCTTCAATTTCCCTGGCTGAAAATGTGGCTAGAATTTCATGCTCCTTGCCAACCACCTCTTCATCAAAATCGGCAAATGCCTGCTCAACAAGATCTTCAGCCATAATCCAAATCTCATCACCTACTGCTACTGCTCCATAGGCGTAGTCAGGATGAAAGGCAACAGCAAGATTGGCCGGCAGTGTCCATGGAGTGGTAGTCCAGATCAGGGCATATACTTTTCGGCCGTCAAGTTTTTCTTCTGCAAGTTCGGGAACGATCTTCCCCAAATCATCCAGCAACGGGAATTTAACATAAATTGAGGGTGAGCCATGGTCATGATACTCTACCTCAGCCTCGGCCAGTGCCGTACGGCATGAAGAACACCAGTATACCGGCTTCTTACTCCTGACAACCCCACCCGAGAGTAAGAATCCGTTAAATTCCCTGGCAATTGATGCCTCGTAGCCGTAATTGATTGTCAGGTAAGGATTTTCCCAGTCACCCAGGACACCGAGGCGTTTGAACTCTTTCTTCTGGATCTTTATCCATTTTTCTGCATATTTACGGCAGGCAGCACGTATGGAAAGGATAGGGATTTCTTTCTTTTTGGCACCCAGCTCTTTATCAACATTAAGCTCAATAGGAAGGCCGTGGCAGTCCCAGCCAGGAACATAGGGGCAATGAAAACCTGCCATCCGTTTTGACTTGAGAATGATGTCCTTCAATACTTTATTGAATGCTGTTCCGAGATGAATGTGGCCGTTGGCATATGGCGGCCCATCATGGAGAATATAAAGCGGCTTGTTCTTTGTCTCAGCCTGTATCTGTCCATAAAGGTCATCTTCCTCCCATTGCTTAAGAAATTCCGGTTCTTTCTGAGAAAGATTAGCCTTCATTTTAAAATTTGTCTGGGGCAGATTCAGAGTTGCCCGGTAGTCCATTTTCTTTGCTCCTTTCAACTAATCAGTTGGCCCGGCCTTACCTGAACCGGGAAAATGCAACAATATATTACAATCACCAATAAAAAATCTGCCGAAAATTGCGGCCCATTAATTACCGACCTCGTAAAAAGTACTCCGCCGACAGGTGTCACGTCACGGATTCAAAAATTTTACATGGCCCTGTTATGGACTGCGAGACTTTTTACAATCCAGTCATTTTTATGATCTAAAACGGAATTAATAACGCGCTGCCGCTAAAATAACAGGTAATATGCAAGTTGCAAGGGTAAAGTTCCGTTCAATGGCGGAGCCTTACGCCTTTGTTTTCAGGCTAACCGGGCTTATTCACGAATTCAGTGTAATACTCATGGTTAATTCAGGCTTACAGTTTGACAACCAAACTGCAGATTAATATAATCATTCTGCTTTAAATAGCAGAAATGCGGCTTGAGAACTCTTTTTTTACTACATTGCAGTAAAGGACAGGGAGTCTTTCTTTTTTAAATTTACTCTTGAGAGGGGAAAATGCCAAAAGTTATTGCCATGGCAGGTAAAGGTGGAACAGGAAAGACAACAATTTCCGCCCTGCTTATAAATTATATGCTGCATAATAACCTGACACCTATTCTGGCGGTTGACGCTGATGCCAATGCAAACTTAAATGAACTCCTGGACTTGGATGTTGATCTCACCCTGGGTGAAATACGGAGAGATTTAAAGGGGGACATACCTGCCCATATAACCAGGGATCAGTTCATGGAGATGAAAGTCCACCAGGCACTGATTGAAGCAAGAGGTTTTGACCTGCTTGTCATGGGGCAGCCTGATGGGCCAGGCTGCTACTGTGCAGCCAACCAGCACCTTGCCATGACCATGGACAAACTGGCGGATAATTATAAGTATATACTTGTGGACAATGAAGCGGGTATGGAGCATTTGAGCAGAATGAACCTGCGCTCCATTGATGTTCTGCTGGTAATCTCCGATCCTTCAGCCCGTGGTATCCTTACAGCTAAAAGAATATCGGAACTCTCCAAGCCGTTGGCCATTGAAATCAAGGAAAAGCATCTTATTGTCAACAGAACTCCCGACCCATTGCCTGAGGAATTGTATGCCAAGATAAAAGAAACCACTGAGAGCACTGACCTTCCACTGGCAGGAATCCTGTCGAGCAGCGATGAACTCATCCAGCAGGAACTGAGTGGAAAATCATATCTCAAACTGGATGATGATGGAGCTGTGATCCAGCAAGCCCATGAAATTTTTTCAAAAATCATTAAATAGCTTTTTTTTATTCGACTTGACAGAACTCCTCAATCATTATAGAAAACTTGATTCAGGTCATATATAACTTATTGGAAGCTTAAAGGATTTTCCTTGCAATGTTAATTACAATACAATTCACATTCTAATTCCGTTTGTGATTCTTCTTTTACTTTATTCATCCCTATGGAAACACCCCCAGTCAAAAAATCGATAGTCGAGATTGTCAGGGCTACTAAAATATACACTCCGGATGTAGTGGCACTTGAGGATATTTCACTTTCCATTACCTACGGTGAAATGCTTTTTCTGACAGGTATGAGTGGCGCCGGCAAAACCACCCTGTTAAAACTGATCTGCGGCATGGAGCGCCCTGACAAGGGATTAGTCGAGGTAACCGGTAAAGACATGAACCGAATCAAAGGCGGGGAAACACCTCAACTCAGACAGCAGATCGGCATGGCATACCAGGATTTCAAACTTCTTCCTGATAGAACTGTGGCTCAAAATATTGCCATGTCCATGGAGGTTTCCTACCAGAATAGCAGGACCATAAAAAAAAGAGTGATTGAATTGCTGCAAAAACTCAGACTGGAACACAAACATGATGCCCTGGCAGGAAAACTCTCACGAGGTGAACAGCAGCGAGTAACCATAGCCCGCGCCGTGGCGAATTCTCCAAAACTCATTTTGGCTGATGAACCAACAGGCAATCTGGATTACAAAACAACCAAACTTGTCATGGAACTGTTTGAACAGTGCAACATTTCCGGCACGACAATACTGATTGCCACGCACGATGAAGGTATTTACAATAAATCAGAGAGTCGTGTCCTTGAACTCCATAGCGGACGTTTAGTACAACCTGCTGACAGAACAATTTCAACACCCAATAATATGCCATGAAATTTTTCAGCACCATACTGCTGCAGACGAACCGCAACCTTCAAAAAACCTGGCCTACGCAGTTTATGACCCTGCTGACCGTGAGTTTGTCTGTCCTTATCTTTTCCTTTTTCTTTTTGATTTATACAAACATGATCAAGGCGGGCGAAAAACTTGGGGATGACCTGCGTCTGACAATATATCTTGAGGAAGAACCTGTTCTGGAAATGCAGTCGCAATTAGTAAGGAAAATAACCAATTTCAATCCGGTTGAAGAGATCCGATTTACTTCAAGGGATGATGCCTACAGCCGTCTTACCACTCAACTTGGCGACAATGTGGATGTGCTTGATGATCTGGATTCTTCATTCCTGCCACCCTCAATTGAGGTGTATCCGAAAAAAAGCCTCAGTTCCCTTGCCCAGATAAAACGTTTTTCAGAATACCTTTCCACTTTGCCCGGTGCCATTAAGGTACAATACGGTCAGGAATGGATAGAACGCTTCAATTATTTTACAAAACTTTTGCGAATCATTGTTCTTTTAAGCGGTGCTCTTCTTATTTTAACGACAACGTTTATGGTTGCCTATACAATTCGCTTGGCAGTAGTCGCCAGACAGGCGGAACTTGAGATATTAAGACTTTTGGGCGCAACAAACGGCTATATCCGCACACCATTTCTTATTGAAGGTTTTCTACAGGGACTGCTTGGCTCTACTTTAGGTCTGCTGGCACTCTTCTTTCTTTTCCGCTGGATTGATATGCATTTTTCTGGACCAGGCCTTTTACAACTTGTTGACTTTGCCTTTTTCTCTCCAACTATAATCGCAATAATAATAGCAGCGAGCATTACTCTTTGTACGGGAGGCAGCTTTTCGTCTCTGCGAAAATTCATGCGCATCTGACATGAGAATCTCTCGCGACACATTCAAAAAATTCCCCACCGGACACTTACAGGTAGTTGTATTACCGGTAATCACATTTTGTATGCTGTTGGTGTCAGTTTTCCTCCCCCAAACAGAAAACTTTGTTCCCATGGCTCTTGCTCAGGAGCCGACTCAGGCACAACTTTCCCCAAAGCAGCAGCAGGTAATCATAGAAAAAAATATTAGAATCAGGAAATTGCAGGAAGGCATTATTGACCACAAAATAAAAATTCTTGGTTCCAAGAAAAAAGAAAGAACATTGCTCGGCGAGCTGGAAAAAATTGAGACGGAACTTCAAGCTCAGAAAAAATTACTCACCTCCCTCAGAAATGATTCAGAAAAACAGGAATTACTTTTAGCTGATAAGCACGAATACTTACGCGAGGTACTGGCAGAGAAAAGGGCTCATCAGGTACATGTAAAAAACAGGCTGGCTGCCTATTATCGCATGGGATCGACAGGGCTTATGAATGTTTTGTTTTCTACCGAGTCAATTCCGGATCTCCTTGATTTCAAGGAATATTTCGCCACCATGGTTCAGCATGACCATACAATTATACGGCAGTATCTTGCCCAGTTAGAAGAATCAAACCGTGCCAGGGAAGAGCATGCAAGAGAAAAATTACGTCTCATGCAACTGACGGATGAATTGGGTAAAAAAGAAAAGCATTTAAGCCAGATCCGTCAGGAAAAAAATATATTGCTGAAGCAGGTGAACACAGAGCAGCATCTCTATGAACAGGCTGTTCTGGAAATAGAAGAAGCAGTAACTGATCTTGCTGCCACCCTGCAAAGGATAGAAACAGCTACAAAAACGCAAACGGACGCGACACATAGTTCTGACGTAATTGAAAGTGAAAAAAAGAAGCTGCCGAAAACACATGCTGCCCAAAATGGATTTCCCGGACAACAAGGATTGCTTGAACCACCCGTAGTTGGCACTATCATTGTATTTTTTGGCCAGGAAATAAAAGGGAAATTCGATTCATCTACCATATCGAATGGAATTGATATCAAGGTAAAAAAGGGCATGAAAATTACAGCTGTTTATGATGGCAAGATTATTCATTCCGGCTATCTGCGCGGCTATGGGAATCTCATGATCATCGATCATGGTCAGCAGTACTTCTCCCTGGTATCCAGAGCTGCTGCTTTTCACAAAAAAGAAGGTTCAAAGGTAGCAAAAGGTGAAATTGTCGGTATGACCGGTGACGAAGATCCACTGTATGGAGAAGGCCTTCACTTTGAAATTCGCAAAGGATCAAAAGCGGAGGATCCATTATTATGGCTGAAAGAGGATTCCTTTCTTAAAGCAGCCGCCCCAGCAATTAACTTGTATCCCCTGCCCCTGAAAATAAAGTAAAAGACACAAATTAATATCATCCCCTGCACTACTGCCGTCATCAATGCTCTCATTTCCTTCATAAGATAAAACGGGATCCCCCTTAATAGTTAGATTTTTTATAATGGCATCTGAGCTTCCACCAACTTAATATTATATTGTCTGATTATAAGCAGCGTGCTAGAATAGTAAATTACGCTCAGCAAATTACGGATTTATAAAA
>JBDLJI010000011.1:0-17453 GCA_039714455.1 Thermodesulfobacteriota bacterium | reverse complement strand
TTGCCCATGACTTCAACAATATCCTCTGCGGCATGATCGGCTATGTTTCACTGCTGAAAAGAAACCACAACCCGGAAGACAAAGATTTCAAAATGCTTGATACCATTGAAAATGCCGGCTTCCGGGCCGCCGATCTTACCAAGCAGCTCCTCACCTTTTCACGCCAGGAAGCTCTGGATCACAGACCCATTGAGGTGAACCCGCATATTGAGAACATCAAAAAACTCCTTGAGAAAAGCATCAGTAAACTCATTATCTTCAGGCTTGAACTAAAAGAATCCCTGCCTCTAGTCTTAAGTAATCCTGCCCAGCTGGAACAAATTGTCATGAACCTCTGTGTCAATGCCCGTGATGCCATGCCCAATGGTGGTGAGATCCTGATCCAGAGCAAACAGGTCCACGTGGACCAGACATTCTGCGAACAGCACTCTGAAGCCAAGCCGGGGGACTATATCAAGCTCACCGTTACCGACCAGGGCGAAGGTATTGATCAGGATGTCCTGCCGAAAATCTTTGACCCTTTCTTCACCACCAAGGATTTCGGCAAAGGGACCGGTTTGGGCCTTGCAATGGTATACGGTATTGTTAAAAGCCATAAGGGATTCATCATTGTCGCAAGTTCAGCAAACAAAGGAACGACATTTTCGGTGTACCTGCCGTTGGCGGGTTTTATAGAGGATGGAGAAATCCGACCTACTGTCTCGGATGAGATGATGCGGGCCGGAATACTCATCGTTGACGACGAGGAGTTGGTGGCTTCCATGCTTGCCGAACACCTCCAGAATCACGGCTGTCACACATTTCATGCCGGCAACGGCGAGGAAGCGCTTGATATCCTGCAGCTGCATAAAGACGAGATTGATGTGGTTATTCTCGACCTTAATATGCCGGTGATGGACGGCAAGACCGCCTTCGGAAAAATGATTGAATTAAAGCCGGATATCAAGGTTCTGGTGGCCTCTGCCTACAACATGAACAACTCGGCGGATGATATACTGACAAAAGGCGCCAACGGTTTTATCCAGAAACCTTACAGAATAGATAATATAATATTAAAAATCCGGCAGGTGCTGGCAAAATAAAACAGCTTATGAATTGTGGTTTAAACTAACTTTCCTTTCATTCTTTATGGCATAATAATTGCTATATTTGTCCATCATGGACGGGCAACGTCATGGGCGATACCATGGCAGTCGCCGCATTTTTCAAACTTTTCATGAATTGCCGGATTATGGGGCTTACCATGGCAATCCTGGCACACAGGTAAATGTCCGTGCTTGGGATGACACTTGGCACAGGTAAAGGCAGAATGCTTTGTCTCACGCGCCTGCAGCAACTCATATGCATCTTCATGACAACCGGCGCAGACCTCCTTGGCCTGGGTAAGAGGATAGGAGATCTTCAGCGGTGTATGCACCGGATGGCAGGCCAGGCAGCCAGGGGTGTCCAGTACTGCCATGGGACTATGGTTCTCGTGGCATTCCGAACATACCGGGATGCGGCCATGTTTTTCAGAATGGCAGGAGGAGCATTCCTGCTCCGTATGCATGCTTACCTCTGCCTGCAGACTTGCCGCAACCTCGGTATGGCACAGTTGACAGCGCCCTTCGAGGTCAGCAGGGGCCGGGATGGATGCCAGGGGCTGGTGCGGATTGGCATGACATGCCAGACACTCTGTCACCGGTTCGGCAGAACCGTGGGGGACATCATGACAGCTGGAACATTTAGGCATGATTTCCGCGTAATTATTGCGTAGAGGGTTATAGGCATGGAATACCTCGTGACACTCGGTGCAGACTACACCCTGATGCTTTGCACCATTATCCCGCAGCCATTTAAAATGGGATGTATGGCAGCGGGCACACTCCTCCAGTGTGAGCGGCTTTAATTCGATTAACATCGCCTCCAGGTCATAGACATTGCCTGCTGCAGGTTCTGCTGCAACAGCTTTATTAGACATAAATGTAACCAGGAGCAAAACTGCTGACAGGGTCACACAAACAACGTATGACAAACCGGACTTTCTTCCATTAACCATGCTTTCCCTCTTATCTTTATCCAAAAAAAATCTCTGAAAATTAATAAAAAAATGGCAGGAGAGTCAAAGAGTGAACTCTCCTGCCATCTGCTTCCTTATTTATTTAACCAGGAAATGCGCATCCATATGACAGTCAAGACAATTGGGCATTTTCTGATGCATCGCAGGTGAATGCGGCTCACCATGACAGGTCAGGCATGCGGGCACATTCGGGTGCTGGCCGCGGTGACAGAAGGCACAGGTAAATGTCTGATGCTTGGTCACTGTCTTTTCCATCAACTCGCCGATCTCTTCGTGGCAGGCCACACAGAATGCTCTCGGCGTTGTCATGGCATAGTTAATCTGCAGCGGATGGTGGGCAGGATGGCAGCCAAGACAATCACTGATCATCTGACCCTCGGCATGGGGTTCATGACACTTGGCGCAGTCCGGAATCTGGCCGTGTACCTCATGGCAGAACGTACAGGATTGTTCAGCATGGGCGCTCTCATAATTGACGAAGTCCTGGCCGGGTCCTTCATGGCAGGTGAGGCACGGTTCTTTTATGTCATCTCCAAGTTGCAGGTTAAGAGGCTCATGGGGATTGGAATGGCAGGAAAAACAGTTCTCCAGTTCAAAATGGGACCTCCCTTCATGGCACATCGAGCATTCCGGTATGACATCTTCCCCCCAGGGAGGATGTTCTCCATGGCAATCAAGGCAGGTAACTGCTGTCTGGTGCTTGCCGCCGTTACTTGCGATGGATGCCGGAGCATCAACATGGCACTTGACACAGTCCGCCACATCAAGGGCAACCAGTTCCGCTTTTACCTCACCGGCAAAAACAGTCAACATGGCAGCTGTAATGACTGCTGCGCATAAAAAACCAAGCAAAGAATTCTTTTTTTTGTCCATCATTATTACCACCCCTTTCTCCTGCAGAAAAATTAACGTACCATTCGAATATTGTATCAAAAAAAAATGAATGAAGTCTCATTATCAAAAAAAGCAAGCCTTTGTCAAGTGCAAATAATATGCATTTTTCTATATCAGACAGCCTCATTCGACCTATCGCAGGGCATCCCGGGTAATTTTGACAGAGTTACACTGAATTGCCCGTGGCAGCATAGAGAGTTCAGAGGCCACTTTCCTTTGACCTGACATTGGGCAGGTAGCGTCTTCATCTCAATACTTCACTATGATAATGAACTTATGAATCCGGAGTTAAAAGTATGATTAATCCGGAGTGTTTACTGGGAAGAAACCGGTAATATTGCAGTGACCTGCAAACATTGAGTGATCTCCAGGATCTTTTTCAGAAAATAAAAAGGTATCCACTACAGAATATCAGGTGGAGGTTGAAAGTACGTGAATACGCACACTCGGCAGATAAATGCAGACAAAATGAAAATTACAAAAAGGATTTAAACAACTCAGAAAAATGAAACGATCTCTGTGAATTGCATAAATTATACTTGCCTGCCCATAAAAAAAACTTAAACCCACCTGCCTCATTTTATCATTGGGCGGCAACTGTTCTTGAAACCAACTCTATAAAATCAACGAAAATCTCAGCAGCTTCCATTTGCATGTAATCTTCGTTTTCCTCAGAATCATCTTCACTTGCAATTCCATGAGCATCTTTCAAATCATCAAGGCTCTCCAGCGGAGGCTTGTTAAAATCCTTGCGCAGCTTGTTTTCCAGTTCCAGGCGCCATTGATCAGCCTGCTCACTTTCCTGCCTCCGTTTAGACTCAGAAAGAAAGACCTCTTTTCTGTTGCTCATCTCCTCAAAACGCTTTTTCCTTTCAAGGACATAAAAATAATGGGGGTTCAATCTCATTCTATCGTTATACTTTTGGCGTAGCCTCGGCAGCAGATTCGCCATATCATAATAGGTCTGATAGGGTATTGAATTTATCCTGTCCCAGGCCATGACTTCGGGCAAAGAACTTTCCCCGATATCGTCCACATTAAAAACATCGGGATATTCCAGATCCGGGATCACCCCTTTATTCTGGGTGCTCTGGCCCGAAATACGGTAATATTTTGCGGTGGTGGCTTTCAACTGGCCTTTTGGTAAAGGCATCAGGGACTGAACCGTGCCTTTACCAAAGGTTTGGCTCCCAAGAATTATACCCCGGTTGTAATCCTGTATTGCCCCTGCAAAAATCTCGGAAGCCGAGGCACTCATACGGTTAACCAGGACAACAAGCGGTCCTGAATAGACCAGTTTCGGATCATGATCTCTGATGATATCTACGCGCCCGCCGGCATTGCGGACGAGAACCGTGGGGCCCAGCCCTATAAAAAGGCCGGTCAGGCTGTTTGCCTCCTGCAGAGAACCGCCTCCGTTATCACGCAGATCAATAATGATACCTTTAACCCCTTCAGCCAGTAACTCCCCGATGAGTTTCCTCACATCCTTTGTGGTACTCTTGTAATCCTGATTACCGGCAGACATTCCTTTAAAATCCGCATAAAAAGTGGGGATATCAATAATGCCGATTTTATAGGTGTCAGAATCTCTTTTAATTTCAATGATTTCCTTCTTTGCTGCCTGCTCTTCCAGTTTGACCTTGTCACGCACTATCTTGATAACCTTTGTCTGGTGTTCATCCGCAGCATCTGCCGGAATAATTTCAAGACGTACCAGAGACCCCTTGGGACCCCTTATTTTGTTGACCACCTCATCAATGCGCCAGCCCACAATATCGAGCATCTCACCATCAATACCCTGGGCGACCCCGACTATACGGTCGGAAGCCTTCAGAAGTTTGGATCTCTCCGCCGGTCCTCCGGCTATCAGACGCCGAACCTTGGTGTACTCTTCCTCGGTCTGCAAAACCGCCCCGATACCCTCCAGTGACAGGCTCATGTTGATATTAAAATTTTCAGTCCGGTGCGGTGAAAAATACTGGGTATGGGGATCAATTGAGAGTGCCAGGGAATTCATATAGAATTCAAACACATCATCATTACTGTTCTGCAGAATACGACTGAGCTGGTTCTTATAGCGCTTAAGGAGTGTTTCCTGGATTTCTTCAATAGATTTATCTGTCAGCTTCAGGGTGAGCACATTATTTTTTAACCGTTTTCGCCATAACTCCTGCATGGCAGTTTCTGAGTCCGGCCAGGGAATGTCCTTGCGGTCCATCCGCAGGGTCTCATCAGTATCAAACTCCATATTGTCAAGCCCCTTTTCAAGCCGTGCAATCACCTCAGTCAGCCGCTCAACCACCCTTTGCTGGTACCTGTTAAAAATCTCGAAACCCGGGGCCAGATCATCTTTTTTAAAAGCTTCGTCCAGCTTATAACGGTATTTTTTCTCAAACTCCTGAATATCCCCGGCATAAAAATAACTGCGCACCGGGTCCAGTTCATCAAGAAAACGGTCGAGCACTTTGGAAGACAACTGGTCGTCAATGGAGACCTTCAGATAATGCCGATGCCGGATTAGTTTAACAATATCGTCATTTATTTTTTTCTGTTCTTTTGTGGAGGTCAGCGTTGTGAGCGTATTTTCTGCCGCCGGATTGGTTGTCTGACTTGAAACCTGCCCGGATATACCCCACGTAAGACAGCAGAAAAAAACTGCTGAAATTATTACCTTGTTAAATATTTTCATAGTACATCTGTCCAGATTGAGTGTTTCGATTCATGAAGTAAAAAAAGGATGACATAATCTACTATAAGACTTTTGATCCATTTTCTATATATTCTTTTTTTTCCGTATCATATTTTGGATATTTTAAAAATCATCCACGGCCTTTTGACAAACAACCGTTAGAAAGAATGCCCGGTCGATTTACGCCAGAAGATTCTTCTACTCTAAATATACAAAAGAGTCAAAATCGAGTTTTAGACTTGCAGCGATTCTCTATCCTGGCGTATATATCTTACTCCAGGATCGATTAAAATAAGTAATTGCCTTTTCATTATGCCCACAACAAATTATAAGTCCACCCGCTTCAGCACATTTAACCTTGCCGAGAATCCTCTCAAGGGCTTCAATCTTATTGATGCCAGTGCCGGAACAGGTAAAACCTATACCATCTGCGGTCTGGTTCTCCGCCTTCTTCTTGAAAAAGACCTCAGCATCGAACAAATCCTGGTTGTTACCTACACTGAAGCTGCCACCGAAGATCTGCGAGGCCGTATCAGGCAGAAACTCCGCCAGGCCCTTGACGCTTTTATCAACGGAGAAAGTGACGATGCCTTTCTGCAGGACTACCTTAGCAGGATTCCTGATACCGTGGAAGCCGGGAAACGATTCAGCGACGCCCTGCGAAGTTTTGACGAGGCTGCCATCTTCACCATTCACAGCTTCTGCCAGCGGATGCTTCTTGAAAACAGCTTTGAGAGCAACACCCTTTTTGATACGGAACTGGTAGCTGATGACTCCTATCTCATACTGGAGATTATCGAAGATTTCTGGCGGAGGAATTTTTATCAGAGTTCAGTCCTTTTTACAGAGTATGTCAATGATACGCTCAACCCAAAGCTTCTGCTTAACTTTCTCAAAGCTTTTCTTCCCAGGCCGTCACTCAAATTCATTCCTGCCGTTGAACCTGAAGCAGGCTGTGCGAGCCTCCCGGCTATCGAGGCTGAATACATTGAAGCGTACAAGGCTGTCTGCACTGCCTGGGCGGCTGCCCGCAGAGAAGTCAGTAAGGACATGCTCGACTCAAATGCGCTCAACCGAAACATTTACAGGAAAAAGAAAATTCCAGAACTGTTGATGGGTATGGAGGAGATGGCAGCAGCCTGCCGCCCTTCCCTGCAACTGTTTGATGCATTTGCCCTCTTTACCGGCAGCAAGATACTTTCAGCCACAAAATCAAAAAAAACCCCCAACATATTGCCGTTCTATGAAATCTGTGAAACTCTGACACAGGCACATTCCAACCTGTCGGGCCTCTATGACCGATGTATTCTGGCCCTAAAAAAGAAGCTGGCCGACTCTTTCCATCATGAATTTGACCTGCGCAAAAAAAGGGACAATATCTTTTCTTTTGACGATCTGCTCCGCAGACTCCATGAAGCTTTTGCCGGGCCTGGAGGACCGGCTTTTGCTCGCACAGTGGCGCAAAAGTACCCGGCGGTCCTGATTGACGAATTTCAGGATACCGACCCATTACAGTTTGAGATTTTCTCGGCAATACACAAGGAGCAGTCCCTTCTTTTTCTCATCGGCGATCCCAAACAGGCAATTTACAGCTTTCGGGGAGCTGACATTTTTACCTATATGGATGCTGCTGCATCCAGGCCTCTTTCTCACTACACCCTGGATGTCAATCACCGCTCTAAACCTGAACTTGTAAAAGCGGTTAACACCTTATTCAGCAGGGGCCGCAAACCTTTTATCTTTGATGCTATTTCATTCCAGCCGGTGTCCTCAACCCAAAAACCGGAGCCTGAAAGTTTGCTCATTGATGGCAGGCAGGAAGAGCCTTTTGTTTTATGGCATCTGGACACCCAGCCGAATGCAGAGGCAACTGCATGTTCTAAAAAACCCCAATTAACCAAAACCGCTGCCCGGCGAACTATCATTACTGCAGTCGCCTCCGAGGTTACAAGGCTGCTTGCTCTTGCTGCAGAGAACAGGGCTTCTCTTAACGGGCAAAGACTTCATCCGGGAGATATTGCAATTCTGGTGCGAACAAATGATGAAGCCGGAAGAATGCAGCAGGCCCTGGCAGCATGTCAGGTGCCCAGTGTTCTGCACAGCGGGGATAATTTGTTTGCTTCCGAAGAAGCCGGGGAAATGGCGTTGCTGCTCGAAGCAGTTGCAGCACCGCATGACATACGCAAAATTAAAACCGCGCTCCTTACCCGCTTCATCGGCCTGCAGGGAAACGACATCGAATTGTCCGGGCCTGCAACTGAAAAAGTTGTTGAACACTGGCTGACACGATTCAAAACCTATCATGAGTTATGGAACCGTAACTGTTTTATACAGATGTTCTGGACCATAATGGCTGAAAACCGCATACGCTCAAGAATGCTGGGGTTTGAAAACGGCGAGCGCATCCTCACCAACATCCTGCACCTTGCAGAAATTCTCCACCAGGAAGCCAGTGATCAGGGCCTGAACATGACAGCACTGCTGGGATATCTGCATGACAGGCTGGCAGGAGACCAGGCTAAAACCCCTGAACATCAACTGCGGTTGGAAAGTGACGCAGACAGGGTAAAAATCGTTACAATTCATAAGGCAAAAGGCCTTGAATATCCGGTTGTCTTCTGCCCATTCACCTGGGAAGGCACACGATTGACCCAAAAAAAAGGCTGTATTTTCCACCAGCCCGGAAAAACTGAAAACAGGACTGAGCTTATCTTTGACGGAGGTTCCCCGGAGTTGGAAGCACACCTGCAGCTCGCCATGCAGGAGGAAATGGCTGAAAACCTGCGACTGCTCTATGTTGCCGTTACCAGGGCTATTCACCGCTGCTATCTTGTCTGGGGGCCGATCAAAGGAGCTGAAACCTCCGGGCCTGCCTACCTCCTGCATCAGGGACCTTCAGATTCCCAAAATACTGCTGCAGATTACCAGGCTGATAACAGTCTTATCAGGCAAGCTGCGGATAGATTCCTGAAGTTGTCAGGCAGTGAGTTCCTTGCTGATCTGAAAGAACTGGCCGCTGCTTCAGAAGGCACTATTACAATATCTTCCACCGGTGAGATTCCCGGCACCTATCCTTTGCAGGCAGAGGAAAAATCCGTTTCACTCAAGCCCCGGAATTTTACCGGCTCAATTCCTGCTGACTGGAAAATCAGCAGTTTTTCATACCTGACTTCCTTTAAATCACCAGCTGAAAAATTCACTTCGGTTTTTCAGGAAGTTATGCCCGGACAGGATGAATCCCCTGAACTGCAAAATCAGGAAGAAGAGCAGGGTGCCCAAAACAACCAAGGGAAACAATATGATATTTTTTCCTTTCCCCATGGCACCGGAGCGGGAATTATGCTGCATGAGGTGCTGGAAAAGATTGACTTCAGAGCAGTTAATCAAACAGCAACAGATAAATTTATTTACGATAAACTTCTCTCCTTCGGATATGATCCGGCCTGGCATCCTGCCATAGTTGAAATGCTTGCCAACCTGAGCAGAGTTGTTCTGCATAAAAACATTCCGGCCCTGACACTTTCCAGTATTCCCCTGAAGAGTTGTCTGCATGAAATGGAATTCTACTTTCCGCTCTCCAGGATAACCCCTGGGAGTTTAAAAGATATTTTCAGCCGGAACATTTTAAAAAACACATCTGCCATCACCGGATCTCTCATGGAGCAGCAGCTCGAACGGCTGACATTTTCCCCTGCCAGGGGATTTATGAAAGGATTTATCGATCTTGTTTTCGAGTTTCAGGGCAAATTCTACCTGGTGGACTGGAAATCCAACTACCTTGGTTCCCATGTCCGGGACTATCACTCTGACAGATTACATGAGGCAATTTATGGGGGATTCTATTTTCTGCAATATCATCTTTACTGTCTTGCCCTGCATCTGTACCTGAAAAACCGTTTACCCGGATATTGCTATGAAACTCATTTCGGCGGAGTATTTTATATTTTTTTACGGGGTGTCAGAAAAAACCTGGGACCGGATCACTCCATTTTCTATGACAGGCCCGGTTCGGCCATGTTGGAGAGTTTGACGAAAACCCTTGTTGCTGAAAGCAGCCAACAGGATTCAAAGGTATTCAACATATGACGCTTATAAACAGGGCCCATACCTGCCAGGAACTCCAGGCAGTACTTGCAGACAGCAGCCTGTTTTCAAGCCTTGACATCCATTTTGCCAATTTCATAGCAAGACTGGCGAAAACAGGCTCCCATGAAACACCCCTGGCTGCTGCACTTGTCAGCTGCAAAACGAGTCAAGGCAATATCTGCCTTGACCTTGCAGAGTATGCGGAAAAGGTTCTGGCCACACATACCCGTGCAGAAGGTGAACAGTTTACCTGTCCGACTTTTTCCGACTGGACAGATCATCTCATAAAGAGCGGCGTTGTCGGGCAAGGTCAGGGAAATACACCCCTTGTTCTTGACCAGGGCGGCAGACTCTATCTGCGGCGTTACTGGGAATATGAAAAGAGCATTATCCGTTTTATCCAGGAACGGGCTAATACTGTTCCACCTGGTATCAATTACCCCGGTCTTGCCGGGGATGTGCTGAAGCTGTTCCCACCCCTTTCCAGCGGAAAAACCGACTGGCAGAAAATTGCGGCCATAATGGCAGTCACCCGGTCATTCAGTGTTATCAGCGGGGGGCCCGGCACCGGTAAAACTTCAACCGTGGCCAAAATTCTTGTCCTGCTGCTCGGTCAGTATGAAGACAAGCAGAAATTGCGCATTATACTGGGCGGCCCAACGGGAAAGGCTGCTTCCCGGCTGCAGGAGGCAATAACCTCAACAGGTTTATTGCAGGACAAGACAGATATACCCCAGGCCACCACACTGCATCGCATGCTCGGCTCCATACCCCATTCTCCTTATTTCAGACATAATGTTGAAAACCCTCTTGCTGCCGATCTCATAGTTATAGATGAAGCTTCCATGGTTGACCTGCCTTTGATGGCCAAACTCATGCAGGCAGTGCCATATTCAGCCAGGCTAATTCTTCTTGGCGACAGACATCAGCTGGCCTCTGTGCAGCCGGGTTCGATTCTGGGCGATATCTGCGGCTCAAAAAATATGCACTGTTTTTCCAATACATTCTGCCGGCAAATCCTGGAGATTTCAGGCCAAAACCTTCCCCCTGCACCGAAATGCACCACAGAAGTGTTATCTTCCGGTCTGCAGGACTCGTTTGTTGAACTTGTCGACAATTACAGATTTTCAGATTCAAGCACCATAGCCAGGCTCAGCAAGGCTGTAAAAGAGGGCGATGGGGATGGAGCCATGGAACTGCTGCTTGCAGAAGACGACAACCAGGTTTCCTGGTCGGATATTCCTGCCCCGGCAGAGCTTGAAGAAAAACTGCGGGACTGGCCCGGATTTTCGCAATATGCATCAATGCAGCATACGCAGGAACCGGATGCCTGTTTTGCAGTTATGGACAATTTCCGTATCCTTTGCGGTCTGCGCCGGGGACCGTATGGTATGGAGAAAATAAATACCCTTCTGGCGCATCAGCTTGGAGCCGGGAGCGCTCCACTTTCCCAAAGATCCTCTCATAAGCATACATCCTCTTTCATGGCAGGACAGCCGATTATGGTTACCCGAAACGATTACAACCTGCAGCTTTATAACGGGGATGTCGGAATTATCCTGCCGGATCCAAAGAGAAAAAACGCATTACGGGCTTTCTTCAGGGAAGAATCAGGAACAGTTCGGGATACTGCCTTACCCTTGCTTCCTGACCATGAAACGGTTTTTGCCATGACGGTCCATAAGAGCCAGGGATCGGAATTCGCCCGGGTGCTGCTCATCCTGCCGGACCAGGACTCCCCTCTCCTGACCAGGGAACTGCTTTACACAGCCATTACCAGAGCCAGAAAAACGGTGGAAATCTGGGGCAGAAAGGAAATATTTGCCGCTGCAGTAAAACGCCAAATCACAAGAACATCAGGGCTGGCCGAAGCACTTTGGGATGGAGGCAGGTAATATTTATCCTGCAATTTCCGCAATAATAATCTCCTGCAAAGGCCGCTTAGGCACGTGATGTACCTGGTCAGCATCACGCCAGTACTTTATATCACCTCCCGCTTCCTGCTCATCGAGAGAAACAACTTCTACAGGCCTGCCCAGTGCTATAACCAGGAGAATCTGCAGGTGATCATCGAGTTGCAAAACATCCCGCAGCGCAGGTGAAATTGAAGCGATGCGGCAACCGCCCAAGCCTTTTTCAGAAGCACCAAGCAGGAGGTTCTGAGTTGTAATACCAAGATCACAGTCCGCCCCATGGCTCAAGCGGGTATCAAGCAGGCAAACGATATAAGCGGCGGGACGCTCCCCTTTTTCAGGCCCGGCCCACTTCTTTAAGTAACCGGCCCAACCAAGATGCGGGAACATTTTCGCATTAAATGCCGGTGCATTAACCAACATATATTTTAAAGGCTGCACATTTCTGGCAGAACCTCCTAAACGGGCCAGGTCAACAAGATGCCGCAGGGTCTCCATATCCACCGGCTCATCCTCTTTAAACCGCCTGAAACTCCTCGTTTTGCGTACCAGATCATAGAGCATACTTCATTCCTCCGGAACAGTTCCAATCAAACTGCTGACAAAATATTTGAACATTTTTAACCTATCCTAACACAGGGTATTTTCAGGAGCAAAAAAATATAAACTCCACGTTCAGCAATTATTTTTTTAAAAAAAATTTTTCTTCTCTTGTAAAATTTCCTAATAAGTTGTTTTAATTAATATTGTCAGAATCGTAGATACGCGTAGACTTCGAGATAAGAACCCTTTCAGGGCATAAACACCCTTTAGGGCATAAACTCCGACTTCGAAACACGATTACGAAACGAATACCGCCTGTGAAGTATTTAATTTTAGCAGATGGCGCTAACCCGCATTTCTCACGAACATTTCAGCATTCAATAGTGACTTGTGAGAAACCAGGGCTAATCGGGTTTAAACTTTACGAATACATCAATATTTCAGTGAAAATCTTATGGGTGATGTAATACAATTTTTACGATGGCAGGATATAGTTGATATTCTGCTGGTATCGTTCATCATCTACCGCACCATTCTTCTCATCCGGGGAACAAGGGCAGTACAGATGCTGATCGGCATCGCTGTTCTTATCGTCATCTATTTCGGGGCCAGAGAGCTGGAACTGCTTACTCTCTATTGGCTTCTCCGCACCCTCTTGAGCTCCATTTTTCTTATCATCATCATCGTCTTTCAAGGGGATATCAGGCGGGCTCTTACCCAGGTCGGCAAAACACCGTTCTCCAAAACATATGATGATGCACTGCAAAACACCATTCAGGTTGTTGTGGCCGGTTCACGTTACCTTTCCAGGCGCAGAATTGGCGGCCTCATAGTCATTGAAAGGGAAACCGGATTAAGGGACTACATTGAGTCGGGACACAAGATTGATGCCAAACTCACCACAGAACTGCTGGTGAGCCTTTTTTTACCCTCCTCTCCGCTGCATGACGGAGGGGTCATCATCCATAACAACCGTATTCAGACTGCAGGCTGTCTCCTGCCTTTGACCAAAAATCCTTATATCAACAAACGCTACGGCACCAGGCACCGTGCCGCCATAGGCCTTTCCGAGGAAACCGATGCCGTTATTGTGGTTATTTCTGAGGAAACCCAGGAAATTTCATTGGTCCAGCATGGTTCTATAACGACAATCTCAGATGAGACTGTATTACTGAATAAACTTGAAGAAATATTTATACCACGGGAATCTCAACCGCAACTATGGAAAAACTGGTTCGCCAAATAATTGCTAAAGCCTCCTCTTACCGGAGGCCGAAAAACTGGGTGCTGAAACTGGTCTCCCTGTTCTTTGCCCTGTTTCTGTGGTATTTCGTGGTTGGTGAGGACAAGGTGGACATGAATGTCACCCTGCCTGTAGAAATTGTCAACCTGCCGCGTGATCTCATTATTTCCAACCAGTTCAAAAAACAGATCGAAGTGACAATCAGCGGCCAACGCAGTCTTATTCGCGGTATGGCCGAGCAGCATATCAGCAGGTCTATTGATCTTTCCAAGGCAACTCCCGGTACTATTGTCATCCAGAATGACCCGGATTCCATTTCACTTCCCCGCGGCCTGAGCATTCTGCGTGTGCAGCCGCCCACCCTCACTCTCCTGCTTGACCGGCTGATACAAAAAGAACTGCCCATCAAACCCATACTCGCAGGTAAGGTTCATAAAGATTTCAGGCTGGACTCGGTGACAGTCGACCCACTGACCCTGAAAATAAGCGGTCCACAAACAATCCTGGATCAGGAGGGAAATCTAAAAACCATTCCTATCGACATTAATGACCTGAGCGAGTCTGCCGTTAAACAGGTTTCACTTGCCTTAAAAAATGAAATTTCAGACCTCATCGGTGAGCCGGTGGTTGCTGTCAGGTTGAATCTTTCTGCCGTGAAAAAGGAAATGGAATTTACTGATATTCCCATAGACTTTGAGCATGACAAAGGCAAACAGACAGAAATGATTTACCGGTTGTCCCCTCCAACGGTAAGCATAAAAGCTGAAATCCCCCAGGGAATGATCCGGGAAGCTAACGGTTTAAAAAGTCTTTTCCAGGCCAGAGTCAAACCTGTAAACCTGCTGCCCGGCAGTTTAAAACTCAAAGTGCTCGTTGAAGCCCCAACACAAATTAAAATTATTTCAGTGTCGCCTGATACAGTGACCCTGAACATCAGCGAAACCAGAAGCCTCAAAATCAAACCATGAAAAAACTTTTTGGAACAGACGGGGTGAGGGGGGTTGCCAATACCTATCCCATGACCACCGAAATTGCCATGCAGCTTGGCAGGGCTATCGCCTTTCTGGTCAAGGAACAGGTGCTCGGGAAGGAGCATAATCCAAGAATAGTTATAGGCAAGGATACTCGTCTGTCAGGCTATATGATCGAGAATGCCCTGGCCTCGGGCATTTGCTCCATGGGTGTCAATGTTCTTCTGGTTGGCCCCCTCCCGACTCCCGGCATTGCCTTTATAACAACCGGCATGCGGGCTGATGCAGGGGTGGTCATTTCAGCTTCCCATAATCCCTTTCAGGATAATGGCATCAAAATTTTCTCGAAGAACGGCTTTAAACTTCCAGATGGTGAGGAAGCTCTTATAGAAGACCTCATATTTTCAAAAAAGATGGACTCATTGCGGCCTGTTGCTGAAGAGGTCGGTAAGGCGGCCCGAATTGATGACGCCAAGGGCCGCTATATAGTTTTTCTTAAAAACACCTTCCCCAAACGTTACACCCTGGATGGCATCCACATTGTGCTTGACTGTGCCCATGGGGCCACGTACGGCGTAGCACCCCATGTTTTCGAGGAACTCGGGGCTAAAGTAACCAGCATCGGGGTACAACCTGACGGCAAGAATATCAACAATGAATGTGGAGCGCTTCATCCAGACGTTATGGCGGAAATAGTTCGCAGGGAAGGTGCTGATCTTGGCATTGCACTGGATGGCGATGGCGACCGGCTCATTGTAGCCGATGAGAAGGGAAATATTGTAGACGGCGACCAGATAATGGCCATATGCGCTGAAGAAATGCTTGAACGGCAAAAACTTGCAAAAAATACCCTGGTGGCAACCGTTATGAGTAACCTTGGACTCGAACTTGCCATGCAGCGCATGGGAGGAAAGCTTGTCCGCACCCAGGTGGGTGACCGTTATGTTGTAGAAGAAATGCTGCGGAACGAATATAACTTTGGCGGAGAACAGTCAGGGCATCTCATTTTTCTCAAGCATAATACGACAGGCGACGGCATACTGGGAGCTCTGCAACTCCTTATCGCCATGAAGAAAAAAGAGCGTCCCCTCTCTGAACTGACGCAGATCATGGAGTCTTTTCCCCAGGTGCTGAAAAATGTACGTACTGCCAAAAAGCTTGTCTTGGACCAGATACCCGGATTTTCTGAAAAAATTGTAGGCCTGGAAAAAAGTCTCGGTACCAGTGGACGTATTTTGGTGCGTCCATCCGGAACTGAGCCGGTTATCAGGGTCATGGTAGAAGGCGAAGACGAAAAGCTGATCAATACCATGGCCTTTGAACTCTGTGAGTTTATCAGCACACAGGAAGGCAGCTAAACACTTTCCATGGCTTTGCGGAAAGCTTCTGCAGACCGTTCAATGACAGAGTCTTCAACACAGAAAGCAAGTCTGAAATATCCGGGTGCTCCAAAGCCCTTTCCGGGTACGGCAAGGATTTTCTGGTCCTGAAGCCTGCCGGCAAACTCAACGTCGTCTCCAATCGGGGATTTTGGAAAAACATAGAATGCCCCCTTGGGTGGCATAAATTCATAACCGGTATCTGCAAGAATTTTACAAAACACCTCCCGCCGTCTTGTATAAATGGAGTTATCAACCGATGCACCCTGCAATTCAGCTACAACGCGCTGCATCAAAGCAGGAGCATTTACAAATCCTAAAATACGGTTTGCCAGGGTGAGCGCCCCGACCAGAGGCAGCTTTTCATCAATTTCAGGATGAAGAGCTAAATAACCGATCCTTTCCCCTGGAAGCGAGAGATCTTTTGAATAGGAGGAAACCACTATGCTGTTGGGATAAGCCTGCATGATACTGGGCACATCATTGTTATCAAAGACTATCTTACGGTAGGGCTCATCAGCAATAAGGAAGATGGGGCTGGAGTATTTCTGTGAAGCCGTGGTCAGTATTTTTCCCAGTGCAGCAAGGGATTCCTGCGAATAGATCTGCCCTGTCGGATTATTGGGACTGTTGATAATGATTGCCTTGGTCTTTTCGTTGACAGCTGCTTCAATAGACCCCAGATCGAGATCAAAGGAATCGTCAGTGGAAACCACCTTGCTTACTCCCCCATGATTATCGACATAGAACTTATACTCCACAAAAAAAGGAGCCAGGATAATTACCTCATCTCCCGGGTCAAGCAAGGCCTTCAAGGTTACATTAAGCCCTCCGGCAGCTCCGCAGGTCATGAGCATTTCATCTGCAGAAAGCGTTACACCCTGTTCAGTTGAAATACGGGCCGCCACTGCTTCCCGGACAAAGGGATATCCTCCGTTCGGCATATAGGCATGGGAACCGGGACTGTCCTTTTGAGCGAGTTCTACAAGTGTTTTCTGAAACTCTGGAGGCGGGCTCAGATCAGGGTTTCCGAGACTGAAATCAAAGACATTTTCAGCTCCAAATTCTGCCTTCAGCCTGGCTCCCTCTTCAAACATCTTGCGGATCCAGGAAGAAGTTTGGGCAAATTCATTCATCTTTTTTGAAATGGCCATTTTTCCCTCCGGTAGATTCTTATTTTAGTAAAGTATTATGTTGGAAATTCTGGGACACAAAATTAAATTCATCATGATCATCTTTATAGCAAAAGTGCGTCTTTTTTCCAATTCCAGGCGCACAGGTTATTTTTTTCTGCTACTGGGCGAATTTTCTTTTCAGATATTCATAGGCATTATTGATCTCTTTCATTTTTTCTTCAGCAACTTCTTTAAACTCCTCTCCAAGATGCCCGACCTTATCCGGATGATATTTCATGCTCAGCTTACGATAGGCCGCCTTGATTTCAGAAAAACCGGCCTCCGGGGAAAGTCCAAGGATTGCATAATATTTATCCTCGCCAATTTCTTCAGCTTGTGCCGCACCCCTGTACCCGGCTTTATATTTTGCTTCAGTGCTTCTCTGGTCATAGGCGGAAATCCCAAGATATTCCCCGATATTCCTGGCCAGCTGTAACTCTGCATCCGCCACCTTATCATTGGAATAGAGGACCTGGTAGATTAACTCCAATAATATAA
>JBDLJI010000010.1:0-18001 GCA_039714455.1 Thermodesulfobacteriota bacterium | reverse complement strand
ACTTTGGTCTTTTTTCTTTCTGAACTGCTTGTCATAGCGTTCCTGTTCGCTATAGATACAGCCGCAATATGACTGACGGTACAGGCCCATCTCTTTTGACATATCTATGCCCTGCTGCCAGCCCTCCCTAAAATCATGGTAATAGAAGGGGATTTTGTGCTGTTCGGCAAGCTGTTCAGACTTGTGGCGGATCAACTCATGATTCTGATAACGGCTGTAGAGAAGGGTGGTGGTAAAGGCATCAGCCCTGATTTTCTTAGCCTGCTCGATCACCTCACGCAAGCGCATATCATAACAGAGACCGCAGCGGCTCTCCTCGCTGAATACGACCTGACGCAAATATTCCCGCAACCCGTACTCGCGATGATAGTCAACATGCAGGTTCTCTCTGGCAGCAAGCTGCTCCACTGCTTCAATCCGTTTCATGAATTCCCGGTATGGATGAATATTGGGATTATAGAAAAAGCCGCTGGCTTTGATCCCTTGCGCTTTCAAGACCTCAAGCGGATAGGTTGTGCAGGGCCCACAGCAGATATGTAATAAAACAGTCATGATACAAATAGTTTTTTAATAAATGCCATTTCACGCAGCCGAGCTGCGCAGAAAAGAGCGGTTAAACTGTTCGGCGGAGTACCCCGCAAGGGGGTATAAACACAGGGTAGTCCGCCGGAGGCGGGCCAGCAGCGAAGCGGCGAGTGATTATCAATCATAAAGCAGAGCAAACCGCTCCCAAAAATCAGGAAAGGATTTTGCCACGCATTCCTCCCCGAATATCTTTACTCCAGGCACAGCCAGGCCTGCCACAGCAAAACTCATGGCGATGCGATGATCATTATAGGTCTCAATCTCAGCACCATGCATGGGAGTGTCAGGATCTTTTCCTTCGATAATCAGGGTGTCGTCCAACTCCTGCACCCTGGCCCCCATTTTGGCCAACTCCACTGCCATGACATGCAGCCGGTCACACTCCTTGATGCGCAGGTGGGCAATATTTTTTATGGTGGTCCTGCCCCTGGCCTGGGAGGCGACTACGGCAAGGGTCGGCACCACATCCGGCATATCGCCCATATCTATGGTAATACCCTTTAACTCTTCCGGACCTCTTACGGTCAACCCTTCGCCTGTTTTGTTTATCTGGCAACCCATGCGCGCCAGAAGGGCAACAAAGACAGCATCCCCCTGCAGAGATGGCACCGGCACATTGGGCACAGTCACCTCGCCTCCGGTTACTGCAGCTGCTGCATAAAAATAGGAGGCATTGGAAGCATCGCCCTCAATCGCATACTCCCTGGCATTGTATATCCCCTGGGGAATCATATAGCTGTTCAATGCTTCATTGGCTTCCACCCTGATGCCGAAGGCCTCCATTACGGCCAGAGTCATTATGACATAGGGCAGGGACAAAATTTCCCCTTCGACATCAAGTTTAGCCTGTTGTCCGGCATATGGCCCGACCAGTAACAGGGAAGAAAGATACTGGCTGCTTTTACCCTCAGGCAATATTGTCTTGCCGCCTGACAAGCCGTTGGCTTTTATGAGCAGGGGCGGACAGCCGTTATTATCCACACTGGCAATATCGACTCCCCAGCCTTTTAAAGCCTCCATCAGGGGGGAAATAGGCCTTTCAGACATCCTCTCATCGCCACTGATCTGAAAGGTGCCGTCCCCCAAGGCTGTTACAGAGGTAAGAAACCTGGTAGCCGTACCATTATTGCCAAGGAATATTTCTTTGTCAGGGGTTGCGATCCGACCGCCGTTGCCTTGTACTATCCATTTGTCCCTGGCTTTTTCAACTGTCACGCCCATCTGCTCAAGGGCTGCAGCCGTATACCTTGTATCCTCGCTTTCCAGGGGGCCGAGCAAGGTGCTCTCACCGTCTGCCAGCGCAGCAGCTATCAGAGCACGCTGGGTGATGCTCTTGGAACCGGGGACATTGATGGTGGCATCAATTGTCGAGAGCGGGGTAATTTCTTTCATGACGAAACCTGAAAAGTGTCTTGCTAGCCGGCTATCTGATTACAGACTGCCAGAATGGAGTCGGCAACCTGTTCCGGCGTCATATTGTCTGTATTGATTGTGTGTTGCGCGGCCTCGCTGTACAGAGGAATTCTGCGGTCGAGCACTTCAGCCACCTCTTCTGTGAAGGTCTTGCCCTCGGTCAAGGCCGGCCGCTCTGAGCCGTCGGCGATCCGGCTGACAATCACATCAACTGAAGCCTGCAGCAGGAATATAACGCCGTTGGTGCGCAAGGCCGGAATATTTTCCGGCCGCTCGATAATACCACCGCCGCAATCGACAATGATGTTGTCGCGTTTGGCCAGTTCCCGCGCCACCTCCGTCTCCACGTCCCGAAACTTCGGCCAGCCGTTTTGTTCCACAAACTCCGGAATCGACATTCCCGCCTTTTTTACTATCTCTGCATCCATGCTGATGGTTTCCCGGTTCAGCTTTTGGGCCAGCAGTTCGCCGACCACGCTTTTGCCTGTACCGCGATAACCTATGAGTACAATATTCATGATGAAAGTTGCTCCATAACTACGCTACGCATCAATTCCTCCGGGGCATCGGCACCGGCAAACCGTTCAAACTGCAGAATAGCCTGGTTGATAAACATCTCCACGCCTGGGATCGCCTTCAGCCCCTTGGCCTTGGCCTGGCGTAGCAGTTTTGTTTCCAGGGGATTATAGACCACGTCAAAAATCACCTGGCCCGGCCTGAACAGATGCTCGGGAACCAAGGTTGCGTCTACATTGGGGTGCATGCCCACGGGCGTACAATTGATGATCAGATCGGCGGATGCCATATGTTCTTCAACTGCGGCCTGATTAAGTGCGCCGGGCACTATGACCGCATCGGTGCCGCTCTTCAGATCACCAGTCAACTGGGAGAGAAATTCTTCGTTAATGTCCAGAAGCACCAACTTGCCGATGGACCCCTTTTGCGCCAGGGTAAAAGCAATGGCCCGCGCCGCACCGCCGGCGCCCAGCATGAGGACGTTCTTGCCCGCCAGCTCGACGCCTCCATCAACAATCGCCTTCAGTGCCCCCGGGCCATCGGTGTTGAAACCGATCAACTTGCCGTCCTCCTTGACCACCGTATTGATCGACCCTATGTGGCGGTCCACATCCGGTATCTCATCGACATACTGCATCACCTCTATCTTATGCGGGATGGTAACACTCATGCCCCGGAAGTTATCCAGAGCGCGCATACCGGCCAGGGCGCTTTTTACATCTTCAACCTGGAAAGCGACATAAATGCAATCTTGATCCAGCTCCATAAAGGCGGCGTTATGTATTGCCGGAGACATACTGTGGGATACCGGGTTACCGATTAAGGCATAGACCCTGGTCTGGGGATTGATTGATGTTCGTTTCTGCATGGTTAAGCTATATCCTCCATATTTTTACAAATAATATTTATCCCACACCGGCGAGTTTTTTCAGCATAGTGCGAAGTGTTGATACTTCCATCTGACCCGGTGCAGATTCATCACCGCCATCAGGAGCTGCATAGGTCATAAACCCTCCCAGTCTCAAGGTTGACAGCCGGCTGACCATGCCCATCCGCCCCATGCAAAAGGCTATTAGGGGAAAATTATTCTCTGCAGCTATGGTCTGCAGGTTCAAAATCCTGAGCACATCCTCGTAGCTGTTGGCCATGGTAACGATCTTTCCCACGTGTGCTCCGGATTCCATCTGCTGCTGCAATATATCTCCCAGTTCCTCACTGGAAGGAGTGCCGGAAAAATCATGCCATGAAATGATCATGCCGGTTTGTGGATGCTTTAATAAGACATCCAGCAACTCAGCCCTTAATTCAGGGGCTGTTTTCAGCTCAAGGTCCACCAGGGCGCAATCGCTTTCTATTGCCTTTTGCAGCAATCCGATCCTTTCCCCTTCCGAGCCTTCAAATGACCCTCCCTCCCAGGTGGGACGATTGGTGAACAGCAGGGGCTTGCTGAGACCCTTTACAAATGGCTCAATCGCTGGATTGGCAAGACTGTCCAATCGAATCTCAATGATATCTGCATAGACCTCAGACTGGATGGCGAAATCAACTGCTTCTGCTTCGTTTTCACAGGCAATTGAAACGCAAATACCAGCCGGGGAATCAAGAGGCACCCTCAACTGCTTATCTCCTTGTATTTTTTTCAACATCGCTCCCTGGCAAGTATAAATTAAGGTAAAACACCCTATTATATTGGCATGAAGTTGTCAATCAGATCACCAAAAGTCTGCTTTTCTGCAGATTGCTCATAGAGCTGCTTTAAAAGAACATGAATTAATTTCACTTCATACGGTTCAAGAAGGAATCCTGGTATCGGTTGGGCAGGCAGCAGGATCCTGGTAGAGCCAGAGACTTGATTTTCAATCAGATTTCCTAAAATATCTGCCATATTACCCCAGTATCCGCCATCGCTGACAAAATGTTCAACAATCTGGGCAAAAACCGTATTCACGGTGAGGTGAATGGGGGCTATTTCTGCCGACCTATCTGAGCACCGCGTAAGTGAGCCAAAGCTTCTGCAGCCAAAGGGACGCGCTTCATAAATTGAACATATATTTTTCTCTAAAAAAACACAGGGTGTTAAATCCCAATTCCCCAAGGTCTCCTCGTCAACCTCCTGGTGTTCAAGACAGGCCTTGGCATACTGGTTAGTTGTTATTGCTGCCTTGCTTTTCCCTGCAGTGGTTTTGCCCAGCTTTTCTATCAACCATTTTTCCATGCCTTTTCTTTTGATAAAACCAAGAACTTCTACGCCTTCCAGGCTTGTCATGGTGACACTCTGGGTGCAGCAGGCTGCACAACCCTTTTGGCACGCCAGCGGGAAACGCTCAACCCAGCGGGAATAAACACCATAGACAGCATGCAGCAGTTCTTTTTTGTGGTCCATGCCTGCCGGTACACTTGCCTGCTGTTGAATCATCATTTGCCACCGGATAGCTTGTTTTTTACTCTGGCCATCACCTCTTTCGGAACCAACCTTAATGCCAGGGCAACAAGAAACGACGCAATTGCCAGGTCATCCAGCCAGCCCAAAAGGGGAATGGTATCGGAAATAATATCTACAGGAACAAGTATATACAACAGGCCGCCAGCAAGAATAAGTTTGACGTACAACGGTGTCTGCCGGTCAAACAGAATCAGAAAATAATACCTGAGCCTTTGCGAAAAACTGCTCATCTTATTGTCAGTTACCCAGTTTTATTAAAATCCTGAATCCGTGCCGGGAAATCATGATGTTCGGGCTTTGCCGATCAAATCCTCTATGGATGTAATTCCGTTTTTTTCAAGGTACATCCCTATGCCTTGAATAATTTCTTCAGTGGCTTGAGGATTAATAAAATTTGCCGTACCCACCTGGATAGCTGTTGCTCCAGCCAGTAAAAATTCAATCGCATCCCCAGGGGTAGTAATCCCGCCGATTCCAATTATTGGAATGGAGACGCTCCCGGCAACCTGCCAGACCATGCGTAAGGCAATAGGCTTGATCGCCGGACCTGACAACCCGCCGAAAGTATTGGCAAGTTTTGGCCTGCATGACTCAATGTCTATGGCCATGCCCAGCACAGTATTGATCAAAGACAGAGCATCTGCTCCAGCCTCTTCTACAGCCCGGGCAACCAGGGTTATATCTGTTACATTGGGTGAAAGCTTAACAATGACCGGACGGCTGAAATGCTGGCATACTGCTTTTGTCACTGCATGGGCCATATCTGGATCGGTCCCGAATGCAACCCCGCCTTGTTTTACATTTGGACAGGAGATGTTCACTTCAACTGCAGCAACTTTTTCTTCATCGTTCAATCGTTTAGCCAGCTGCCGGTAATCCTCTATAGTGTCCCCAAGAATATTTACAATCAGGGGTGTATCTATACCCCTGAGAAATGCTAATTTTTCAGTGAAAAACCTTTCCAGTCCGACATTTTCCAAGCCGATGGCATTAAGCATGCCGCAGGCTGTCTCTGCTATTCTCGGGGGAGGATTCCCCTTCCTGGGAAGTAGAGAAATACCCTTGGCAATAATGGCTCCCAGCCGGTGCAGGTTAACAAGCGAGCCAAACTCTTCACCATACCCGAAGGTGCCGGAAGCGGTCATCACCGGATTCCTCAACCTTAAGGAACCGATAGAAACTTTCATATCAGGTTGATCTACAGCCATGCCACATCATCCGCATCAAATACCGGGCCGTCCTTACATGCATGGACGTACCCTTTCATATCAGCCCGCAAAACCGCACAACCGAGACAGGCTGCAAGTCCACAGGCCATCATAGTTTCAAGCGAAACCTGGCAGCCCCAGCTATTTTCCCGGCAGGTTTTTGCCACTGCCCGCAGCATGGGATAAGGTCCACATCCATAAATCATCACCGGTTTCTCCTGTTGCAAATCTGCCATGAGGTCAGTAACAAGGCCCAGTCTGCCAAGACTGCCATCCTCTGTGATTGTATCAACCACAAGCCCCATACTCTTGAAGTCATCTGCCAGGGTAGCAATTTCATCCTTTGTTCTGGCACCGAGAAGTACCCGTATGGAAAAGGGTTCACTCTTTTTAAGTATGTGCCTGGCTAGAAAAAAAAGAGGCGCTATGCCGATGCCACCCCCAACAAGAAAATGCTGACTATCATCAGCGATAGTGAAGCCACGGCCAATGGGTCCCAACACATCCAACTTCCGGCCCACTTCCATGTTAGCAAGTGCCTGCGTCCCCTTACCGATTACTTTTAATAATATCTGGACCATGCCTCCTTCAGCCACTTGGTGAACGGAAAATGGCCTGCGCAACAAAGGGTCCAGCCCCTCTCCAGTCCGCACCATGACAAACTGGCCCGGTTTGGAGGCAGCGGCCATATCCGGAGCTTTAACAGTGAGCCTGTATATATCCTCAGCAACCTGTTCCCTGCGAATTATTTCTGCTAACTCTTTATAGACCTGCATGTATTATCTTATGGTTCAAGGGTTCTGTCTGTCCGTCAATCATTGGGCCGTCTAGTTGCCCAATAATCATCAGCTGTCAATCGTCGTCTTGTATCGTATGACGACAATTTTAGTATGCTGATAATCATCGGCAGTTTGTTGGTTAACGAAACAAACCAACGATTGACACGTATGCCGATAACGGTTCAAGGGAAAGAATATATATAATATCAAGCAAATCAACAAGTAGCCCTTTACGTCTGAGCCGCTATCATGGTACTTTCTCATTGGTTGCGTCCCTTTCCTTGCTTTTTCCATGGGTGAAGCAGCCTGCAACGCCATAACTTTTACCACATTATATAAAAAAAACGAATTATTATGCCGCTAACTATCATAATTGTTTTTTCTTTAATCCTCGGAGCTTCAGTGGGCAGTTTTTTAAATGTGATTATTCTCAGACTTCCGGAAGAAGGCTCATCTATAGTCTTTCCGGCCTCCAGATGCCCCCAATGCCTTCAACCTCTTAAGTGGTATGATAATATTCCCGTCATCAGTTTTGTTCTGCTGAAAAAACAATGCCGCTACTGCGGTGAACCCATATCCTGGCAATACCCTCTGGTTGAGCTTACCATGGCACTGCTTTCCCTGGCCCTGTTGTTCAAATTCGGTTTCACCTTGGCACTGCCGATTTATTTTATTTTTACCGCTGCTCTCCTTGTTGTAATTGTCATTGATTTCTATCATAAGATCATCCCTGATGTAATCAGCCTTCCGGGCATAATCATCGGTTTCGCATGCTCTTTCTTCAACCCTGTCATTACCTGGCAGCAGGCAGGCATAGGGCTGCTTATTGGCGGCGGTGCTCTTTATGCAGTGGCAGCCGGTTATTATCTTTTCACAAAGCGTGAGGGCATGGGAGGAGGAGATATTAAACTTCTTGCCATGATAGGGGCTTTTCTGGGCTGGCAGAGTCTGCCTTTTGTTGTTTTCGGCAGCTCAATTCTCGGTGCGGTGGTGGGAATAGGTGCAATGGCAAAACAAAAAAAAGGCGGCAAGACCATGATCCCCTATGGGCCCTTTCTATCAATTGCCGCTCTATTGTATATGTTTTACAGGGAGTTGATCAACTATTACCTGGTGCTTTATTTCCTGACACCACCGCAATACTAAGGAAGGGCAAGATCGGTCTGGAAATTAATTGCTGCCAGTTGGGTATTGCCCTTGAGAGATTCGCCGATCTGCACACCAAAACGCATGGCCTCTTCCATCTGCATGTTTGAATGCCCAAAGCGATCATAATGTTTACTGATAAAGCCGGACCGTTCCGGGTTTTTGCCGGCAATTTTCAAAAAAACCCCGATAGTGCACCACGGCTCGGGATTGGGATGGGAAAAGGCAATTAAATTTGAAAAATGGGCTCCACATCTTCTCAGTTTTCTGCGTAAACCCCACCAGTGCAGCTTCCAGTATCCCCGGCATGAAATGAGGGGCAGAACCTCTTGCCCCCCCAGAACTTCTCTCCCGTATCTGTCCAAAAAAGACAGTACCGGCCCGCTGGGATTATATGACCAGGTAGGGCCCGCCAGAATTATGAGGTCATACTCCCGGTCACATTTCGAGGACAGCTCTCGGATCGGGACGCGTATACGGCAAAAAGTAGTAAGCATCATTACAAAGGTGCGGAGGATGCCACCGACCGGAAAACGCAAATGCCTCACAGGTTTCAGTTTTTCAAAAAAAACCTCCACCCCCTGTTCTTTGAGTCCTGCTGCCAACCTGTTTACTAAAACTCCTGTCTGACCGCTGAAGGAAAAATAAAGGAATAGTACCTGGGGATTTTTCTTTGGGCTGTCGGATAGCATTTCTTTCCTTTCTGCCATAGCGGGCCTTACTATTCCATATTTGCACGAAAAAAGCCCCTGAAATATTCTTCAGGGGCTTAGAAATAATAAAGGTTAAAAGATACTCAATAAATGCATCAGGAAATCATCTTTTCCTCTTTCACGGCCAGGGCAATCTTGAAAAGGACGGTCAGAATGAAAAACCCTGTGGCCCAGACTCCCAGAGTAATCATAATCTCCTGGAAGGATGGATGATATGCCGTGATTTCTTCAAGCGGGCTCGGGACAAAACCACCAATGACCAACCCGATACCCTTGTCAATCCACAATGAGATGAAAAGGAGCACACAGGCGATGGCCAGGGTATCCTCTCTTTTTCTTGTTGTAGGTACAAGGAACATTACAATGGCGACTATACCGAAAATGGTTGAGACCCGCATCCAGGGAACCAGTTGTGCGTGTCCGTGCAGACCAAAGAACAAGTAGTCCAGGGTATGCATATGCCCAGGAATATTGCTGTAATATCCGGTAAAGAACTCAAGCAGGACAAAAAAGACGTTGATTAAGGCTGCATAGGTAACAATGGTTGCCAGTTTCTGAATTGCCTCAGAACCTGCATCAAACTTTGTAACTCTTTTGATGATCAGGCAGAGCAGGATCAAAAGGGCGGGACCGCCTGCAAAGGCTGAGGCCAGAAAGCGGGGTGCTAAAATTGCCGTGAGCCAGAAATGGCGTCCCGGAAGACCGGCGTATAGAAAGGCTGTTACAGTATGAATACTAACTGCCCAGGGTATGGATATGTAGATAAACGGCTTGATCCACTTGGGTGGGGCCACTTCCTTTTTTTCTGCTGTCAAAACAACCCAGCCCACAAAAATATTCAGGAAGAGATAAACATTCAGGACGATCATATCCCAGAAAAGGATGGAATTGGGGGTCGGGTGCAAAAGCACATTCAAGGCACGCAAAGGCTGCCCCAGGTCGGCCAGAATAAACAACAAACACATGGAAACTGCGGCCACGGCCAAGAACTCACCCAGAATAGTGATCTTGCCGAAGGTCTTATAGTTATGCAGATAGTATGGCAGAACAACCATCACACCCGAGGCCGCGACCCCGACCAGAAAAGTAAACTGGGCAATATAAATGCCCCAGGATACATCCCGGCTCATACCAGTCAAACCCAAACCGTAGTTGTACTGCTGCACATAGCTTAAGGCGCCTGCAGCCATGAAGGCCAGCAGCACAGCAATCCATCCCCAGTATCTGTTACTTCCTGTAAGCGCTTTTTCTAACATGATGCCTCCGCAAATTCAAAAATCTCTTTTTCCTATTATATATTCAGGAGGTTTGCCTTCCTATATTTCCTAAACAATATAGAAAACGGACGGATTCGTCCCTAAAGCAGGTTTCCGCTGAATGGTGAAATTCTCTGCCAGTTTCTTGCTAATCTCCGAATGGGAATCATTAATATCTCCAAAGATCATGGCGCCCGTATTGCCGGTCGCTTCGACACAGGCAGGTTGCAACCCTCTTGCAAGTCGATCCACACAGAAATTGCATTTTTCAACCACACCTCGCATACGGGTGGGGAATTCCTTGTTATGCGTCGCCTGATCTATAAACGGCCGCGGATCGCGCCAGTTAAAACTTCTCATACCGTAAGGACAGGCAGCCATGCAGAAACGGCAGCCGATGCATCTGTGGTAATCCATGGCAACGATGCCGTCTTTTCTTTTATATGTAGCCTTGGTCGGACATGCCCTGACGCATGGAGGATTGTCACAATGATTGCATAACACCAGAAAACTGGAATCGTGCAGATGCTCATTCTTGTGGTAATGGCTTTTATTTGTAAATGCCTTTTCAAACGGCACTTCAAAAATCCACTTTATTTCATCCTTTTTATTTCCGAAATTCGGGACATTGTGGACAGTATGGCAGGCCGTGGTGCATTTCTGCGCCAATCCATCATTGGCATCAAACACCCTCTGGTCTATGACCATCGCCAGTCGCACTCCTGTTGGAGCAGCTTCATGGGATGCTTCAGCACCGCCACCTGAAGATGCATATGAAACAGGGGAGGACTCACCCTTCAACAGAAGATTGAATGCCGCAGGCGCTCCAAGCCCTGCAATGGTTGACAATCCGGCGATCTTTAAAAATTGTCTTCTCTTGATATCCATTAAAACGTCTCCTTAGGCAGGAAATGACAATCCCAGCAATACGGTTTTACCGATGTGTACGTATGGCACTCATCACAGAATTTCTTCTTGTCTTCGTGACATTTCATGCAGCCGTTCATTAAACTTTTTTCATATTTGACACCGTCAACTTCAATTGGTGTCCTGTCTCCATCGCGTAATACTTCATCGCGCCAGTCGTCAAGTAACTTCATATGTGAGGTACGCATGTACTGAGCTGGCTCAACACACTTTGTTACCCCTTTAGGCTTTTCCGGCTTCGGAGCAACACCGGCATTCCCCATATTTTTCCAGATTGGGAATGTCATCAAGGCCACAAATACGACCAGCCCTGGGATGATTAACTTTCCGTCGTACATTATGCACCCTCCTCATTGTTTCCGGATTCACCCGTTTCACCTGCTCCGAGCAATTCTTCAAAGCGAAGGTCTTGATCTCTTTCTTTCTCACCATCCATGATCAGGGCATTACCGACCAGTTCTGAAATACCGCAGACTCCCACATTGGGATTCCAGTATTCCATCAAGGCCAGCAGCGTTGCCCGGTCAATGGCGCATACACAGGAGAGCATATTGACACCATGCTTATCTTCCACATGTTTGACAGCATTGGCCCGTGGCAATCCACCCCGCATTCTCAAGTCCATAATCTCACCGGTATTCAAACCGGTACCGCTGCCGCAGCAGAAAGTCTGCTCCCGGATTGTATTTTCCGGCATTTCATAAAAACTATTGCAGACATTCTCCAGGATATAGCGCGGTTCATCCAGCATGCCCATGCCTCGGGCAGGATTGCAGGAATCATGAAAGGTAACCACACGGTGGTCATTACGGCTTTTGTCTATCTTTAGCTTGTTGTGCTTGATCAGGTCTGCTGTAAATTCAGAGATATGGACCATTTTGGCAGCAGCAGCATTTTCAAAGACCGTCCCTGTAATAGGTGATTTCGGCACTTCCAGGTTATCCGGAGGCCCGTTCATGGTCTCCATATACTGATGCACAACCCTCCACATATGGCCGCATTCGCCGCCCAGAATCCACTTGACCCCCAGACGTTTGGCTTCAGCATACATCTTGCCGTTCAGCTTCTTCATCAGTTCGTTATTGGTGAAGGAACCGAAGTTGCCGCCCTCTGATGAGTAAGTGCTGATGGTATAGTCCAGGCCGATATGATCAAAAAGCAGCAGGTAGCCCATGAAGGTAAAGATACCGGGTTCGGCAAACACGTCAGCCGAAGGGATAACAAAGAGTACTTCAGCGCCCTTACGGTTAAAGGACAGGCTGTTAAGCTTTATCCCTGTCACTTCTTCAATATCATCCAGGAGGAACTCGGCATTCTGCTTAAATGTATGGGGCTGCAAACCCAGGTGGTTCCCGGTACGGTTGGAGTTGGCTGCAGGCTCCAGAATCCAGTTGGTGCCGACACCGACCAGGTGCAGCAGTTCCCGCGCCATCATGGTAATTTCAGCGGTGTCAATGCCGTAGGGGCAGAAAACAGAGCAGCGACGGCACTCAGTACACTGATAAAAGTACATGAACCACTCTTTCAGGACCTCAAAGGTCATTTCACGGCCGTTGGCAATGGAGCCTAAAATCTTACCGGCCTTGGTGAAATTGCCGCGATAGATGGAGCGTAAAAGCTCGGCCCGGAGTACCGGCATATTTTTGGGATCCCCAGTACCTAAAAAGAAATGGCACTTGTCTGCACAGGCACCGCAACGCACACAGATATCCATGAACACTTTAAAGGACCGGAACTTATCCAGTCTTTCGCGCATACCCTGCAGAATGATCTCAACCCAGTTCTCAGGGAGCTGCCAGTCATCATCTTCTACTTTCCATTCGCGCGGTTCTCCGAAAACTCCGGGCAAACCTTTGCTAAGATATTCAACAATAGTTTTTTTGGCTGGATAGCAGTAGTTGCCCGGCTTGAAGGTTACCGGGACGTCCATCCAGTGCTTGCGGGGAACAGCCCCGGTCATCATAGACGGTTCTTTGACGACATTAACACTCAATTGTTCTACTTTTGTGTCTGCCATAGTCGTTATTCCTTCTCAGCTGGAGTTTCGGCTGCAGGCTCAGCAGCAGCGTCAGCGGCGGGTTTTTCAGTTTCCTCAGGTTCTGGCTCCGGTTCAGGCTCCGGTTCCGGCGGTAATTCTTTTTCTAACGGAATATCAGCATCTGCCATGAACTGCCTGAACTCATCTTCATAGTCCGCATAGGAATGCGGTTTTATACTCGGATCATTCCAGGGATTCACATGGCGGACCATGCGGTTGTTATTAGCCAAGTTCCTTGTAGGGCTTAAGAAAACACCACCCAGGTGCATCAGTTTGCTGAATGGAAAGTATGCCAACAGGGCGCTGACCAAAAATACATGGATGTAATAAATTGAACCGATTTCCCCTGAAATGGAGGGGGAGCCTGTGGCCAACCCCATGGTAAGCTGTTTTATGGTAACGATATCAACCCTGATGAAATAACGCATCAGGATGCCTGTCGCTGCAATGGCAAAGATCAGGAACAGGGGGAAATAGTCTGCTGCAAAAGAGATATAGCGAACCTGCGGGATGAGAACTCTGCGCAGGAACAGGAAGGTTACGGCACCAACAAAAATAAGATCGGTTTGATACAGCACCGGCACGCCAACCTGGAACAGACCGTCAAAAAACTCAAGTGTTCCTATAAATTCTGGCACAGGATTGAGAAACAGCCGCAAATGCCGCAGGACAATAAGCAGGAAGCAGTAATGGAATGCCAGACCAAAGAGCCAGAGCCATTTACTGGAACCATATACCAGCTTCGGGCCGTCATGGATCTCCGCCTTGGTGTTTTTGAACAGCGAGCGAAAGGCGAACACTTCCAACGCCATCCTGCCGACCACCTGCCAGAAGGTAGCTGGACAATCAAGCTTATCCTGTTTTATCCAGTCCAGTGACTTTTCCTGACCGCTGGTCGTGGGAATCCGGAAGGGAACCGGTGACTTGGCCCAGCCGACTACCCGGTAGATGAACCCACCGAGAAATACTGCAAAGGCCAAATAAGGGAACACCACCCCGAATAAATAGTCCAGTCCTACCAGAGAACCTAGCCATGCTATTACTATCAGGGCAATAACTGCAAGGATTGCGTGCTTCATTTATCGTTACCTCGCTTCAGATTAATCTGTTGTTTTGATTGTTATCTGCCAACTCAGTTTGATCTCTTTTGAGCATCGCCGAAACACACTTGGTGCCATCGGTCAATGTAGATCTGCCGCTTAACACTTCATTCACTCTGATCTGGTGCAAACGCTCCCGGCAATCCATATAAAAATCAAACGCCATGAGCGCAACCTTATCAATTCTGGAGTCCAGTACTGACAATGTGCCCAAAACCTCTTCTCTGTTCTTTTCCTTGCTCAGTTCTTCCCGTACAATATTCTTGAGGAGATAGGTAAAGGAAACAGCATTTGATGGGGCAAAATCCTGAACAGCACGGATCTTAATTATATCTTCAAGAGGTTTAGCAGCTTCTCCAAGTTCTCTATCTTCAACCAGAATTGCAAAAAGGTTCTGCAACCCGTCGGATATGGTCGATCCGATTGGGTTTGCAAAGCGATCCTTCTGTTTCTTGAAAAAATCAGGTGCCCCGTATGAGTCCAGCACCTGATTAATCCACTTTTGAACAATCGCCTTCTTTTTTGGGGCTAATAAAGTTTCTATACTCATCTCTACCTATGCAGCAGTGCTGGTTTTGCAGCAACACATGATTGAATGGTCATTCATAATGAATTAGCCGATGTCCTATCATGTTTAAAATGATTTATCAACAAGAAAAAACATCCAAGCTGTAAATTTTGATTTTTTTTCAATAGGACTCCAGCATGAGGAGCAGGATGATTCTTTAATGAAGGGAGCAGGAAAATAGCCAGACCACATTGTGGCAGTAGCATCTTTGGCAGTTTCAAAAAACTACTGAATTGAGTGAGGACCCGCCTGGAGTCTTTCTTTGAGCATAGTGTTGCGCTGTACCACCCTGGCGTTGTGAATGGCAATGTTTATTGCCTTTTTACTTCCTACAAGAACGACGAGATTTTTTCCACGCGTCACCGCAGTATAAATAAGATTTCTTTGTAAGAGGGGATAATGGGTGGTGTGCAGGGGGATAATAACACAGGGGAATTCCGATCCCTGAGATTTATGCACTGTTATTGCATAGGCCAGAACAATCTCCCCAAGGTCTGCAGTTTCGTAGAGCACCCTCCTGCCCTCAAAACTGACCTCCAGACTCTCCTCCTCGCTGTCTCTACTACTGACAATGCCCAAATCACCGTTAAAAACTTCCTTGTCATAGTTATTGCGGATCTGCATGACCTTATCGCCTATCTCCAAGCGGTGCTGGCGGCCGTCGCGTAACGTCTCTTTCGGATTCAGGGTCTCCTGGAGACGGGAATTTAAATTCTCCGTCCCTATAATGCCCTTGCGCATGGGGGTTAAAACCTGGATATCCCGGACCGGATCAAAGCCATAACGCTTTTTCAATCTACTGCTGCAAAGGCTTATTATCTCCTTTTCAATATCCTCCGCTTGGTCCCGAAATATGCAATAGAAGTCTTTCTCTCCCTCATAATCAGGCAGAAGTTCCAAAAATTTACCCTTGTTTATGCGGGATGCATTGAGGCTGATCAGGCTCCCCTGTTCCTGCCGAAAAACAGTCTGCAGGCGGGTTACAGGAATCCGGCCCGAAGCAATAATATCTTTGAGTACATTCCCCGGCCCGACCGACGGCAACTGATCAATATCTCCAACCAGCAAAAGGGCTGCATTGTCAGCAATTGCCTTAAGCAGGGAGTTGATCAGGGTGATATCCATCATTGAAGATTCGTCGATGATCACCATATCCGCTTTCAGTGGATTGTCCCTGTTCTTTTTAAAATTTCGTATTGTGCCATCATATTCTAAAAGCCTGTGGATGGTCTTTGCCTCTCTGCCGCTGGCCTCGGAAAGCCTTTTGGCAGCACGTCCTGTTGGTGCTGCCAATTTCGCCACAACACCACTCTGTCCTAAAATAAGGAGCAGAGCCTTCAGGATAGTACTTTTTCCTGTGCCTGGGCCTCCGGTAATAACTGATACTTTCTGACGCAACCCCATTTTTATAGCCTCTGCCTGTTCTAGTGCCAGGTCCAGTTGCAGTTTGTTACTGGCCCAGTCAACAGCCTGATCAACATTTTGGATATCATGGCGCGGCCTACCTGTCGAGAGCTCCAGCAGTTTTACAGCTGCCCCTTTTTCTGCAAAAAATATTGGGGGCAAGGCGATATTCTCATCTTCAACAGTTATTTTATCAGCGGCCTCCAGACTTTTTATCTGCTCTTCGATCAGATCATGATCAGAGTAAAGATTCTCATGTTCTGGCAATTGTTCGGATTTACCTGAGAGCTTAAGCAGGTAAGTCGCCTGCTCAACCAATTTTTCTTTGGGCATGAAGCAGTGACCTTTGCCGGCAGACTCGTCCAGGGCAAAAAGTAGTCCAGCCCTGGCGCGGCGGGGGTCACTTGCGGGGACCCCCAGCGAGAGAGCAATTGAATCAGCTATTCTGAAACCGACTCCCCAGATATCCTCTGTCAGTTGGTAGGGATTGTTTTGCACAACTACCAGTGCCTTGCGGCCATAGGTTTTAAAAATCTTGACCGCATAGGTCGCTGAAATGCCATGCCCCTGGAGAAAAACCATGATCCGATGGATTTCCTTCTGTTCCTGCCAGGCCTTTTTTATTCGATCCGAGCGTGTTCGTCCCAGGCCTGCAACTTCGCTTAGTCTGCCTGGGTCTCTTTCCAGTATATCAAGGGTTTTCAAACCGAAACGACTGACAATCCTTGCGGCAAAAGCTGGGCCAATACCCTTAATCAGACCAGAACCCAGGTACCGCTCAATGCCGTTAATGGTATTCGGCTTTACTATTTTATAACTTTGCAGTTTGAATTGTTTTCCGTAACGGGAATCCCTGATCCAGGTGCCGGTAAGGGAAAGGGTGGAGCCAACCGGTACGCTGGAAAGAAATCCGACAACTGTTATCAGTTCTTTTTCCTTTGACTGGCTGAGTAGACGGGCAACAGTATAACCATTGTCCTCGTTCTGAAAAGTAATTCGGTCGAGAATACCTTGTATTTGCGTGGTGGGTTCTGTAGAATTATCAGTGGATAAGCGTTCTGCCATAGGCTGGTTATTATACTGCTCTCCTCATGAGTTGAACATACTAAAAAGATACTAGCAAACTTCCTGCTGCTGATTAAAGGCAACCGCATCGGTGTACTTCATGGTGCTGCCACCAAAAATATCAAGGCTGCTGCCTACAGTAAAATCAAGCCTGCCTTTGCCAAGCTCTTTTATCAGTAATAAATCATTGAGGTCACGAACACCTCCGGCATAGGTTGTTGGAATCAGAGCCCATTCTGCCAGATTATCAATCAGGTCAGCTGCAATGCCTTGGCACTTGCCTTCAACGTCAGCTGCATGGATTAAGAATTCGAAACAGAATTGAGAGAAGTATTCAAGAGTTTCCGGGGAGATTGTTGTAGAGGTAAATTTCTGCCAGCGATCGGTTACGATATAATATGCATCACCTCTTTTTCTACAGCTCAGATCAAGGACAAGCTTATCGCGGCCAACCAGGGAGAGCATTTCCTTGAGTCGCTCTTCATAAATCGCCCCTTCTTTAAAAACATACGAGGTAACGATGACGGCTGCAGCACCCTGGTCCAGCCAATAACAGGCATTTTCAGGTGTTATACCGCCGCCGGCCTGCAAACCTTGTGGAAATGCCTGAAATGCTTCCCTGGCTGCAGCCTCATTGCCAGGTCCGAGCATGATAACATGCCCCCCGTACAGACTGTCACGTCTATACATTTGAGCATAATGAGAAGAAGAAAAATCAGAGGTGAAATTCGTCTTGAGCGAATCGGGATTGCCGTCACTCAAGGTAGAACCCACAATTTGCTTTACCTTGCCATTGTGCAAATCTATGCAGGGCCTGAATTTCATATTACATACATTACA
>JBDLJI010000009.1:0-19439 GCA_039714455.1 Thermodesulfobacteriota bacterium | reverse complement strand
CATCAAAGAACATATAGGCGCGTCCTTTTTCAGGGATGCCGTCGAAGCAAGACATCCACTGGATGGGGTTACCTCCCCGCTGGCTGATAAGACCGGGGCATACAGCTGGGCCAAGGCACCACGGTATGACGGCAAGACTGTTGAGGTCGGGCCCCTGGCAAGGATGATTATTGCCGGTGACCCCTTGTTAACAGATATGGTCCGCCAGATGGACTCTTCAGTCATGACACGCATGTTCGCCAGGCTCCGAGAAATGTGCAGGCTTACAAAAGAGATGTCCAGCTGGCTTGAAAGGATTAATCCGGCTGAACCTTTTTATGCTGTACCCTCCAGCAGATTCACGTCTAATGGTATCGGCCTGACAGAAGCTGCACGTGGCAGCCTGGGACACTGGATGAAAATTTCCTCAAACCTGATTGATAACTACCAGGTTGTGACACCATCTGCCTGGAATATGTCGCCCAGGGATGAAAACGGACAACCGGGGCCTGTTGAGCAGGCCCTGACTGGTGTAAGTGTCTCTGACATAAATGATCCTGTCGAGGTAAATCACATTATCCGTTCTTTTGATCCCTGCATGTCCTGTACTGTCCACTGAATTAGCCAGGGTTAGACCCTTTGGAGTTGCTGCAATAAAATGAGAAGCCCGCAAACATTCTCCGACATACTTGCCTCAGGCTACAAGGAAGCAGTAGTTATACTTTCCCGGGACCTTAAAGTTGTGGGCGCCAACGATACATTCCTGACTGAAAATAATCTTAACCTCGATGATATTCAGGGCAAAACATGTCACGAGGTTCTCAAGAGCTGCATGAACTTCTGCAAGCAACAGATTGATGAGTGTCCTGTGCATGAGGCCCTGTCTACAGGAAAGCCTGTCAGCATTACCCACCAGGATGTCATGCTCGACTCCGTTCCGCACCATTATAAGATTGATGTCTATCCTGTTACTGATGAAAAGAACGGCGAGACCCATTTCCTTCATATAGCCAGAGATATTACCAACCGCATAGAAGAGGAACGGTTGAAAGACAACATGTGGATGGAAATATTAAACCGCATGGAACACCTCTATGCTGCCATGGTGGACGGCAATGAAAATATTGAGCATATCCAGGGTGAGATTGACCAGCTCATAGAAATTGTTCCTCTCGCTGTGGTTGGCTGGGATTCTCATGGTGACATTACCCGTTGGAATACAAACGCAGAAATTATTTTCGGCAATGCTGCAAATGAAGTTTTAGGTAAACCCTTTATAGAGTTTTTTGCCAGCGGCAAGTCCCAGGAAAGATTTTCAGAAATTATACACAAACTGAAAATGGGCCAGACTGAAATATATTCCCTTGCTGAAAACAGGACTGCTTCAGGGCATATTATCTCTTGTGAGTGGCACCATAGTGTTTATCAATACGACAATAATGGCGACATGTCTGCCTGTCTGTCCCTGGGGCAGGATGTAACCGAAAGATTATCCACAGAAAAAGATCTCGGGAAACTTGCAGGACAGCTTAAGGCAATTCTTAATGCTACAGGCGATGCCCTTGTCGGCGTAAATAATCTCAGGCGAATAATTCTTTGGAATCCAGCCGCGGAAAAACTTTTTGGCTGGCTTGCCAGCGAGGTTATGGGACGGGAAATAGAAATACTCTTCCCTCCTGAGCTTCAAAAAAGCCAGACCGAAAAATTTCGTCAGTTTCTTGAAGGTAAACAGCAGAAAAAAGGGAACAAGACAACCTTTGAGACATCTGCCCTTCGGCGGGACTCCATAACTGTTCCGGTTGAGATCACCCTGTCTTCTTCACTTATAGAGGACAAGCGTAACTGTTTTGCGGTATTCCATGAGATTACTGAAAGAAAACGCACTGAAAAGATATTGATTCAGTCTGAAAAAATGCGCTCACTTGGGGAGATGGCCAGCGGTGTAGCCCATGATTTTAATAATAGCCTGACAATAATCCTGGGTAATATCAAACTGCTCAAAGAGACTGGTGTTGATAATGCAATTGCTGAAAAACTTGATGCCATTGAAAAGGCAGCCCAGCAGGGTGCAACGACTATTGCCAGCTTGCAGGGATTCAGCCGTGGAACTGAGGATACTCACAAACAGACTGAACTCCTGGCCTTGAAACCTCTGATTGAGGAGGTCAGGAATCTTACCCGTTTCAGGTGGAAAGACCTGCCCCAGAAAGAAGGATATACCATCGATTTCACAACCGAGGCTGAAGATGCGCCTGCTCTGGTTATCAATGGTCCTGATTTTAAGGAGATGTTAACCAATCTTATTTTTAATGCTGTAGATGCCATGCCTACCGGGGGGCATATTCACCTCAGCGTAAAACAGGAAGAGGACAAGGTCCTATTGGCAGTGCAGGACAACGGCAAGGGGCTGTCAAAAAAAGAGGCTGCGCATATATTTGACCCTTATTTTACTACCAAGGGAAGAGGGCATGCCGGTCTTGGATTACGCATTGCCAAACGATTTGTTGAACGGTACGGCGGGTCGATAATGGTGGAAAGTGTCAAGGGAGCCGGCTCCACTTTTACAATTGAGTTTCCCCTTCTTACTACCTCTGATCCGGGAAAACTGCTCCAGCCCAAAAAACACACGGTGCCGTTACACCTGCAAATACTTCTCATCGATGATGAACCTCTTGTCAGAACCCTGCTCAGGCAGGTACTGGAGCGGGCCGGCCATACAGTAACTGAGGCTAGTAATGGACAGGAAGGGGTCCGATGTTTCCGGGAAAATAATTTTGACCTTGTTATCACAGATCATGGCATGCCTGTGATGAACGGCTTGGATGCCGCCTTCCGCATCAAGAAACAAAAACCTGAAACGCCGGTTATACTCATCAGCGGTTGGCAGACGGAAATTGATGCAACTTTTCAAAAGCCAAGCGGCATAGATGAGTTTATCACCAAACCGTTTGATCTTGAGGAACTCATTGATTTGATCGAAAAATATGGGCGCAAAAAATAACATGTGCTTAATAATACTTTTTAGAAAAGTATTATAGATACTATTGCTATCACAATAAGGGGCAGGTGCCGGAAGAATGGTGGTGCCACGTTTTCAGCCGGTAATGATGCAATGAGCCTGGATGCCACCATAAAAGAAAATATAAGGCCGGTTATTATAAGAGCAAGCTGCAATATATATATGGATTGCATATCAAGCCTAAATGCTATCTGCGGAAATGAATATCCCACCTGATTGCCCAGGATAACAAAGAAATCCGCCGCATGGTTTAAAAGCGGCACAAGCCGGAGAGCAATTTCATTGGCATAGATCAGGGGCAGCATGACCATAAAAAAGGTTGAACCGAAGCCTTTGCCTGCATCAGTGTCTACCATGCCTGTAAATGCTACCCCGGCAACAGCGACATGATAGGCAAACAATACCGAAGCAATCATCAGCAGGCCATATGTCAATTCCATGGAACCGATGTAACTATTGAGTCTCATCGGTATTGCTGTAAGGTCAAGCCCCCTGAATATCTGGGTTCCCCACAGTAACGGCACAAAAATGGTCATGGCAAGATCAGCTGAACGGGCATGCCAAAGCTCCCACCCAGGCGGCCTGAGATTGAACCGAACAGCCTCATTCCGGCAGGCCTTCATGCAGTTGCCGCACAACACGCAATCCTGGTTGGTGTCCATGGCAAAGGGGCCCTTTGCCATGGAACAACCCGGTATATCATCACGACCGGTAAAACAGTCATAGCTTGTACATTCATGACTGCAGTAATTGTAGTTGGCCCTTACTTCAACAATCGAAACTCTGGAAAAGGTTGCCACCATCTGGCCCAGGGGACACACATATCGACACCATACCCTTCCTTCAAAAAGCAAAGCAAAAGCAACAGCTGAACCGAGCATGGCGAGTAGCAGCCATGCTGTTTCAGTTGGTCTCTCAAACATATGCAGTGCCGCCTGGGACCAGAAAATAATGGCCAACCCGACAGCACCAACAAAAAAACCTACATCCAAATAATTTGGAGGGATTTTCCAGCGTTTCATTTTCAGTTTCCTGACCATATTACTGAAAAAACCAATGGGACAGAAACTGCACCATATTCTTGCCAGGAGCAGACAACTCAAGATGAGAAGGGGCTCCCAATTCGCCCAGACCAGCAATAGTGATATATTGGACTCAGGAGAGGGGTTTCCCCAAATGCCGAGGATAACCACAAAAGCAAACATGCCGGCCACTACGACCTGGGGCACAATAGGATAAAATGGACTCTGGAAAAAATTTCTGATAAATTTTACTGAAAGAAGATTAAAGGCATTTTTGCCTGTTATCGGCACCTTCCCGATAAAGACATCTTCTGCCGCAATAACGCTTCCTTTGGCAAAACTGATAGAGCGCGCCACAACCTCTTCAAGTTCTCTAAAATTTCCCGGCCAGTTGTAGGCCATCATTTTATTCAAAGCCTCCGGTTCCATCTTCATCGGAGGTTTACGCTTTTCGCGCCCTATTTCTTCAAGCAGGAGGTTGATAATCTCTTTGAGATCCCTTTTTCTGCTAAGTAATGGTTCTATTCGAACATGATCGGTTGCCAGATATTCATAAAGTGTATTTTCAAGAGCAAGATCATCATCAACATTTATTATTACCTGGGTTGACGTCTGTGCCGGACGTTCAGCCCCTAAAGGATAGAACATGCCAGTCAAAAAATATTCAAGCAGCATCCTCTGGACCTTTGGTTCAAGCCTTGAGCCGTCTTTAATGACAAGTGTCCCATTATGGGCCAGCTTTAAAAATCCCTGCCAAGGCACAAACGTACGACCATGGGTTTCAAGGTCATAGCCAAAAAGAGCTCCAATCTGCTCCAACTCCCGGTAATAAACAGTACCTTTCTCGTGCTGCAGACCTTTAGAAACAAAATGTGGGACCGTATCAGGATCGAAAATAATATATGAACCCTCATTGACATTACCATGTTCGTAAATATATTGAGCAATCCTGGACTTCATGGAGCCTGACTCGCCGACAAGCAGAATAGAACTGGAGGACCGGCAGATGGAGTCAACCTGGCTGCAAAGTTTTTGGGCTCTTTTCGAACTACCGATTAATGGAATGCAGGGACGTGAATCCATTTTTGTCATGAGTTCACTGTAATGATGATCCTGGTAGATCTGGCTCTGCTCGCGCCCTTCAAGCATCGAATCAAACCATTTTCGTATTGCAGCTTGCGATGCCTCTGGATATTCCCGGTATAAATCAAGAAAGACTCTCCGCGGAACGGCAAAAATGCTTGTTTTCTCCATAGCTCTTGCAGTTACAAACCTGGCACTATCGGTCAGAAGGCTCATTTCCCCAAAAACTTCACCAACTCTGTGAACCGCGAGATCAATCTCTCTTCCCGATTCAGGCTTGTGGGACAGGTTGACAGTCCCCTCCAATATGACGTAGACAAAATCACTATCGTCATTTTGGCGAAAGATTATTTCATTAGTTACAAATGTAAGCCTTTCTGACTTTGAATGGATATTACCGATAACGGTTTTGGGAAGAGAGTGGAAAATTGCAGAGTTGGCAAGCCTGTCTATATCCTGCAGCTTCAGGGCCTGACCAAGATCCTTTTTGGTTATAGCACCTGCATCGAGCAGCAGCATGCCGATCAAAGGGTCATAGCCTTTTGAGCGAAGATTATCCTGGCGGTCCAGGGCATACATCACCGCCGTTTCATCACAAGCGGTTGCAGCCAGTAGATATTCACATAACTTTCTGGCCGGCTCTCTAACCTGCGTTAGAGAATGAAAATACTTTTCATTATGAGGTTCAATCATATCTGCCACCCCTTCCAAGGATGGAATTTCTTTACGTTAATTTAGCTGATTTCCATTTTTAATGCTAATTCATTTATTTTACTGGCCATATCAACTTAAAACATCAATACTTCTTTGCGTTTATTTTTGACATAACAGTACCTGATAATGTATTTTTAAAATATTGAGTTTAACAGAATTGAATAAGGAGAATGGCTGTGAAGAATATCGTTGTTGCCTGCAATAATTGCTGCACAGATAACAGGATACCGGCCGACAAGCAACACATGGGGCCTAAATGCGGTAGGTGCGGTATATTGATCAATTTGCGTCAGGCCGCGGTGCCGGTTGATCTGGATGATTCCAACTTTGCTCCTTTTATCAACCAGGCGACTAAACCGGTTATGGTGGATTTTTTCTCACCAACCTGCGGGCCCTGCCGTATGATGTCTCCGGCTATTGATAACCTGGCAAAGGAGTATGTGGGCCGCGTTATAATTGCCAAGCTCGACACCAGCAGCAACCGGATGGCACCGTCCCAGTATCAAATTCGCGGTGTACCCACCCTCATCTTCTTTAAAAACGGTCAAGTGGTGGACCAGTTGACAGGTGCCATGCCGGAAGAGGACCTGGCCCAAAAGCTGAACCAGTTTGCCTGAATCAATTTACTGCAGGCCAAGCTCATGAAGTTTTTTCATGAATCCGTCACGCCCGGTGAAGTAATGGGTCTGCAGTCCTGCCGCTGCGGCCCTGTCAATATGGCCAATGTTATCATCCACAAATAACGTTTCCCCTGCCTTCATACTTAAAGATTGAAGCGTATCAGCAAAAATCGTCGGGTCGCGTTTTGTTTTGCCGAGATAAAAACTGTTGAAAACTGCATCAAAGTATTGAAAGAAATGATACCGGGAATCCAACTGGTCAAGCCAGTCGGATTGATCGCTTAAAATTGCTGTTATCAGTCCCTGCTGCTGCATGGATATGACTGTTTCCAGCATCCAGTCCCGTGGGATAAAACGCGACACTATTTCCTGCCGCAATTCCTCATCAGTCGCCATGATACCACTGTGTCCTCTGACCTCATCCCAGTAGTTTTTTTCACTACCTGCCCCGGTTACATATCCTGAATTATATACTGCCTCATTGGCCAGTTGAAAAAAAAGTTTCTGGTCAAGGCCAAACCTATCAGCTATGGCATAAAGCCCCTGCTGGAAGCCTTCTTCCGCAATCACCCCGCCAAAATCCAGCAACACAGCACGAATTCTCATATCTCTTCTCTTTTCATCCGATTATTTTTTTAAAACAACATTTTTCCCATTGCCTGAAAAAGGCATATGTTCTAGAAAAACAATTTATACCATTATATAAGAATATATTAAATGAGGGCTAATAGGTCTTACAAAAAAACTTGGAGGTCACCCATGGAATTAGCAGGCAAAAAAGTATTCATCCTGGTGGAAACAACCTATAATGACCTGGAGTTCTGGTATCCTTATTACCGGCTTAAGGAGGCAGGTGCAGAAGTTATCGTTGTCGGTCCCATGGGCGGCCTGGTATATACCGGCAAGGCAGGACTTCCAATAAAGGCTGACACAGGTATGGCTGATGTTTCTGCAGTTGACTGCGATGGTCTTATCATCCCTGGTGGTTATGCACCGGACCACATGCGCAGGCACCCTGAAATGGTGAATCTGGTCCGGAATTGCGTGAACACCGGCAAGGTGGTGGCGGCCATCTGCCACGCCGGTTGGATGCTGGCCTCTGCCGATGTGCTGCAGGGAAGGACGGTAACATCCTTTTTTGCCATCAAGGATGACATGATCCATGCAGGGGCCAACTATGTTGATCAGGAAGTTGTGGTTGATGACAATATCATCACCAGCAGGACGCCTGACGATCTTCCACCTTTCATGCGGGCCATTATTGCAGCGCTGGGATAAAGAAGGGGTCAAGGTTTCGAGGGATAAGAAAAAAATATTGTGTCAATCATCGACAATTTCCATATGTCGATAATGTCGAACAAAGAACTCTGAATACTGAAGGGTTTGGTTAACTTAATAATTCTTTAATCGTCATTCGATATTCGATATTCAAATACACTTTGCAGCGAAAAAACTAAGGTGCGAAAAAAGATTATTTTAAGTTTTGAATTAATTCAACATTGTCGACAAATATAATACTGCCGACGACTGACACATAATTCAAAATTATTACCAGCCATTACCATGTGTTCTTTATTCCATATATACAATGGCTGGTAATTATCCCGCTATTTATCTTGACATCTATACCCTTTCGTTGTAGAAAAACGGGTTCGTCACATCGACATTTCAGTTTCTTACATAATTGTAAAAAATAACCATTTAACAGTCCTTTACAATGAAAAAAATTTCCATAAAAGGGGAGATTTCTACAAGGAGAATACTATGTGCCGGTTAGCTCTTAAAACCGCCAGCAAACCCTTTTCACCCTTCGATGTCCTCACGGCCATGGAGGCAATGCAGGAAGGATATGATGGAAGTGGCTTAGGCTTAGTCCTTCGCGGTGTCACGTTCTCTGATTTTGCTTACCGCACCAAGGACCCTATCCTTTCAGGGATTGCACATACAGAGGAAGCCTATCACCGGCTGGACGCCCTTATGCAGGAAAAGGGATTTCATCTCAAATATGACCACGAATTTGATGTTGACTTTACAAAGATCGAAGCTGAGGATCGCCACAGTTACTTCTTAAGAGTCTATAAATTACCTGCATCCTGGAAGTCCTATGATGCAGATGAGATAGAGAAACAGCTGATGCTGACCCGTTTGGAACTGCGTAAGAACGGCGAAGATCACGGCTCCGACCTCACGGTCTTTTCTTTCTGGCCGGATGTTGCAACCATCAAGGAAGTAGGCTGGCCCTTGGGAATCGGCGAGGCTCTGCACCTTAATGATGACCGCATCAAGGCCCGCATTGTCATGGCACAGGGCAGGCAGAATACCAACTACGGTATCAATCTTTATGCCTGCCATCCCTTCTTTATCCAGGGAATCGCCAGCATGACAAACGGTGAAAACACAGCGTATGTGCCCATCAAAGAATTACTCACCGGTATGCACTATCCTGGTTACATCGGTTACCAGAGCGACTCGGAAGTCTTTACCCATATTTTGCATTATGTTCATAAGAGGCTCAAGCTGCCGCTTGAAACCTATAAACATGTTATTACCCCTTTAAAAACTGAAGAGTTGAATGTTCACCCCCAGGGAGATTTTCTCAAGGGATTGCGCAACGTTTGCCGCCGCTTCATTATTGACGGCCCGAACTGTATAATAGCTACCCTGCCGGACGAAACCTGCCTTATGGTCCAGGACTCCAAGAAATTGCGTCCTGGTACAGTCGGCGGCAAAAAAGGCGAATGGGCCATGGCCTCGGAAATGTGCGGTGTTGACGCCATGATCCCTGACCGGGACCGTTCCCTTGACTTTCAACCCATGCGTGAAAACACGATAATTATTCCTCCAGACCGTAAGGAGATGAAGATATGGTCTCAATTCGATCCATACCCTCTACCCCAAGTAGCGTAACGCACCTTGACCTGCAGTGGGTCATCAAGCATCGTGAGGACAGGTGTACCCTGTGCGGCCAATGCACATCCGTCTGTCCCAAGGAAGCTATCTATCTGACCTACCGTCGGCAGAGGATGCCGAAACTTGATATCCTCAAGAAAAAACGAGGTAGCGAGTACCGTACCTTTACCGGCATACGGCAGCGCACAGAACCGGCAAACCGCTGCATCGGCTGCGGCATGTGCGCTACGGTCTGTCCCAACGAGGCAATTGGCCCGGTACCGAACCCCAATGATCCCAGGGTCCGTCTCCTGCAGAATGACAAGGGCGAAGCCTGGAAGCGCGGTGGCCGCCGAAATGTTCGAGGCTCACTTCTTGACAGAATTGTATTCAACCGCATCTCCATGCTGACTGATCCGGCCCTTGATGCCGGTCGTCATGAATTCCAGCTGAATACCCTGCTCGGACGTGTCCTATCCCCGGAAGAATACCTGCGCCGCAAGGCAAACGGTGGGTGGATCCCGCCGGTGCGGGAAATTTTTCCCTTTATCATCGGCTCCATGTCCTTTGGAGCATTGTCACCAAATGCATGGCTTGGCTTGCTCCAGGGTGTTGCCTACTGCAATGAGGTGCTGGGCATCCCTGTGGTCATGGCAACCGGTGAGGGAGGCTGTCCTCCCTGGGTACTGAGAAGTCCCTATCTTAAATATATCATCCTGCAGATAGCCTCCGGATATTTTGGCTGGGATGAGATCATCAGGGCCATCCCTGATATGCAGTGTGATCCGGCAGCCATTGAAATTAAATACGGCCAGGGTGCTAAACCAGGAGACGGAGGACTACTCATGTGGTTCAAGGTGAGCAAGCTCATCGCCCGTCTGCGTGGTGTACCTGAAGGCGTAGACCTTCCATCACCGCCGGTACATCAGACTTTATACTCCATTGAGGAGTCGGTCATGAAGATGATCCAGTCTCTCTCCATGGCTTGGGGTTTCAGGGTGCCTGTCTATCCCAAGATATCCGGATCGACCTCAGCCAAGTCGGTGTTGAACAACCTTGTGCGTAATCCTTACGCCTCAGCCCTGATGATTGACGGTGTTGACGGCGGCACCGGGGCGGCATACAACGTCAGCATGGATGCCACGGGTCACCCCATCGCTTCCAACTTGCGAGAATGCTACCTGGATCTGGTTGCTCAGGGAAAGCAAAATGAGATCCCTATTTTTGCAGCAGGCGGCGTTGGCAAGAACGGCAATGTTACCCAGAACGGCCTGGCACTGATCATGCTTGGCGCTTCCGGAGTCCATATCGGCAAGTACATGATGCAGTCTGCAACCGGCTGTTTGGGCAGTGAGCAAAACCGCTGTAACGTGTGCAATATTGGCATCTGTCCCAAGGGTATTACGAGCCAGAATCCAAAACTCTACCGGCGCCTTGACCCAGACCAGGTTGCCGAACGGGTGGCAGATACCTTTATGGCGATTCGCACTGAGATGAAAAAAGTCTTGGCGCCGTTGGGCCGCTCCCAGAGTCTGCCCATCGGTATGTCAGACGCCATTGGTATAGATGATGCTGATGCAGCAGAAAGGCTGCAGATTAAATATATCTGTTAATTGTTCGCTTTAAGCGCATGAATGGAGCATAATCGTGAGTCCCAAGAAGAAAACAACTCAAAAAAAGAAAGCAGCAAAAGTCCTGACAGTTAAGGGATTAGATAAGCATGGCCAGCGTATCAGCTCCCAGAAGTTTGAGGAGATTGTCCAGGCCGCAGCCCGGAAATCAAAGAAGCTTATCCTGGAAAATTACGGCCAGCATAATGTGGGCGGCAGGTTGATGCCCCAGGGCGGCCCTTACCACCTGACAATCAAAGGTCCGGTCGGCCAGCGTCTCGGCTGCATGGGACAGCCCGGCACCACTATTATCTGCGAAGGGGCTGCCTCAGATGACGTGGGCTATCTCAATATCGGCGCTGACATCACTGTACTTGGTGATGCCACTAACGGGGTGTGCAATGCCATGGCCCAGGGACGCGTTATGATCAAGGGATCCATCGGCGCCCGCGGCCTGACCATGACCAAGTGGAACCCGGATTATGAAAAGCCGGAGTTATGGGTCCTGGGCTCGGTTGGTGACACCTTTGCCGAATTCAACTGTGGCGGTATCGGTATTATCTGCGGTGTGGAAGCCAAAAATCCGAATAATATTCTTGGTTATCGTCCCTGTGTCGGCACAGTCGGCGGCTCCATCTATTACCGCGGTAAAACCGATGACACCTATTCCCGCACCAACGTCAAGGAAGTCGAACCGGATGACGAGCAATGGCAGTGGCTCATGGACCGTATGCCCGATTATCTTGAAAAAATCGGCCGGCCCGAGCTTTTAAAAACCCTTTCCAAGAGAAAAGAGTGGAAGATTCTCGTGGCCATCTCTCCGCAGGAGCGGGCTTTGATCTTTTCCGGGCCCATGCCCATGAGTGAATTCCGCTATAAGGTCTGGGACAAGGCCTTTGGCGGCGACCCTCTGCGGGATCTTGCTCCGGGCCTGGACCGCAGTCCAATAGGTTTGATTGAAACAGAAGATTTACGACGTCGTCAGCCTTACTGGGCCAACCATGAAAAAGCTGCGCCCTGTACCTTTTACTGTCCGGTGCATATTCCCACCATTGACAGATTGCGTTTGATCAGGGATGGGAAACTGGAAGAGGCCTACGAGTTGGTATTGCAGCACACACCCCTGCCGGGTTCTGTCTGCGGTCATATATGTCCCAATCTCTGCATGGAAGGATGCTCCCGCCAGACCGTTGACAAGAGTATCGATGTGGCAATGATGGGACGGGCCATCAAGGATTCTCCACCTCCAGAACCGGCTAAAAAACTGAATAAAAAGGTTGCCATAATCGGTGGAGGCCCGGCAGGCATGAACGCTGCCTGGCAACTCGCCATAGCCGGCATTGAAGCCCATATTTTTGAAAGAGATCACATACTCGGCGGTAAGCTTGCCCAGGTCATCCCCTGGGACAGACTGCCCAAGGCCATCTGGGATTCTGAAATTGACCGGTTCCTTTCAATGGAAAACATCCACGTCAATTTCGGCGTTGGGATGACAAAATCAAAATTCAAGGAACTGCAAAAGAAATTTGACTATGTCATCGTGGCGGTGGGCACCCATGAACCGCGCCGCCTCCCCTTCCCCGGCAAGGAGCGTGTCATTGCCGCCCTGGATTTCCTGAAATCGGCCAAGAGCGATAACCCCATGAAGGTCGGCAAACAGGTTGTGATCATCGGTGCCGGCAACGTGGGATGCGATGTCGCGTATGATGCTTACCAAATGGGTGCTGAAGAGGTGACCCTGGTTGATATTCAGAAGCCCCTGGCCTTTGGCAAGGAAAAACAAACAGCTGAGGCGCTTGGCGCCACTTTCCGCTGGCCTGTCATTACCAAGGAAGTTACCAGGGAAGGTCTTGTTACCACCGATGGTGATCTTATCCCGGCACAGACCGTTATTATCTCAATCGGTGACATCCCGGCCCTGAAATTCCTGCCGGACACCGTTGAATGTCTTACAGTCGGCGGCGCTGCCTGGATCAAGACAGATGCAACCGGCCAGACATCCGAAGCAAATGTTTTTGCAGTCGGTGATGTTGAACGCCCAGGCTTGGCAACCAATGCCCTTGGCAGCGGTAAAAAATCAGCAGATTTCATTATTTCGCAAGCCCAGGGGAAAGAATGGGTGCCTTTTGATAAGAAACTGATCGATCTTAAAACACTGACCACAACACATTACCTGCCGGAGATCGAATGCGGTGCCAACGTGGAAGGCGAAGCATACCGCTGCCTTTCCTGCGGCAAGTGCAGGGATTGCCATCTCTGTGAGACCATGTGCCCGACCAATGCCATCTCCCGCCGGGAGGTGCCCACCGACGTTGGCTACGAATATATCTCAGACCCGGAAAAGTGCATTGCCTGCGGTTTCTGCAAGGATACCTGCCCCTGCGGTATATGGGTAATGCAGCCCTTCTAGATTAGTCGCATTACTTTGATATTTTCAGGGGTTAACCGGCAGCGGTTAACCCCTTTTTCTTTTTGAATTTTTTGTTTTTATTGTTCATTTCTTTGCTTGTCCAAAAGAAAAAGGACAACAACAAAAATAAATCCATTATAGTCACGCTCATAACGTGAATTAATAAATAAAATTTACACAAATACCATGGACTTCTCCGCCGTAGCCAAAATCCTCATTGTTTTCTTTGGTGTCCTTGCTGCAAGTCGCTTGCGGGTACCCCTCGGTGTGGGACTGATTGGCGGCGGCCTGATACTGGATCTCTGGGCAAAGAACATCCAAGCCATACCCGGTGACTTCTGGCAAGCCCTTATACGTCCTGAATTATGGCTTTTGGCCATAACCATCACACTCATCATGGAAATAGGTCATTTCATGGCGTCAGAGGAAAACGGCAAGGCCATCCTGGCACTGGCGCGCCGCTATGGAGGCAGACATGGACAGGCGGTCAGTCTTGTGCTTATTCCAGCAGCCATCGGACTCGTTCCCATGCCAGGCGGCGCTCTCTTCTCGGCCCCTCTTGTCGGAAAGACTGCTGAAAACTCAAACAACTCTGCAGAATGGAAGGCGGCAGTCAACTACTGGTTCCGGCACATCCTGGAATACTGGTGGCCGCTCTATCCTGTTGTTATCGTGACTCTCTCCATTTTTACCCTGCAGACCTGGAAATTTATGCTCCTGCAGATCCCCTTTACACTCGTCAGTATTACCGCCGGATATTTTTTCCTTCTCAGGTCACATAAACTTTCCTTTAAAACAGATGATCCGGAAGAACAAAATCTGCCGAGCATTGTTCAGGTTCTGCTTCCCATATCAATCATTGTTCTTGCAACGCTTCTGCTACCGGGGCTTTTTCATAAGATGCTGCCCAGCCTGAACCCTGCTTCCTGGAAGCTTTTAGCCATGCTGGCCGGCCTGGTTATCAGCCTGGGAATAATCTGGCGCAACAGGAAGAATCTCAGCAGGAAAATGTTTTCCGATATTGGTTCAAAAAAGACCCTGAATGTATTCATTACCCTGGCAGGAGTCATGGTCTTTGAATCATTGCTCGACTCTTCAGGGTTAATACCCCTTGCAGGTCAGGAACTTTCCCAAGGCAGTGTCCCCATAGAATTGATCATTGCATTTCTGCCATTCCTGGCAGGACTTGTCACCGGTATTGCCATTGGTTTTGCCGGCGCAGCCTTTCCCATTGTGGTGGGTTTTGTCAGTGCTGATGTCACCCTGCAGCCCATTGCAGCCCTTGTTCTGGCTTTCAGCATGGGATATGCAGGCATGATGCTCTCCCCTGTGCATCTCTGTTTTCTGCTCACTGTTGATTATTTCAGTGCCTCATTTATAAAGGTATATAAATATCTTTTTCCCTGTGTTCTCACAGTAATGATCTTTGGAGTCGTTTTGTATCAAATGCTGCAGATGCTATTGAGTCATTAAAATAATATGCCGATCTTTCAGCTCACAGACAAACTGATTTTCCCTCCTGCCGAACTGGCAGAGAATAATGGCTTACTTGCCATCGGAGGAGACCTCTCTCCAGAAAGACTGCTGCTTGCCTACCGCAGAGGCATCTTCCCCTGGTATTCAGAAGGAGAGCCTCTTCTCTGGTGGTCCCCATCGCCACGTCTTGTCATCTTTCCTGCTGAATTCAAAGTTCCTAAGCGGCTTTCCCGCCTGATGCGCCAGGAAAAATATTCCGTAACAATGGATATTGCCTTCAGGCAGGTGATAACTGCATGTGCAGATACAGATGCACGCCAGGAGAAAGGCACCTGGATTACCGATGAAATGATTGAAGCATACTGTCACCTCCATGATATGGGCTATGCACATTCTGTAGAGTGCTGGCTTGATGACGATCTTGTTGGAGGGCTCTATGGCATCTCGCTGGGCTCCACATTCTTTGGCGAATCCATGTTCAGCAAAGAGCCGAACAGTTCAAAGATTGCCCTGGTCCACTTGATGAACAAACTGCAGGAATGGAATTTCGATCTCATCGACTGCCAGATGAAAACAGAACATCTCATGCAATTCGGAGCCAGGGAAATTCCGGGAAATGAATTTCAGAGGTTGTTGGACAAAAGCAGTGCCCGGGATGACCAAAAAGGGAAGTGGCAACCTGCCTGATTTTTTAAAAAATTTCTCAGCTTAAGTTAACATATCCACCGGACACCTTGACATTGTCAGACCAGCAGATAGAGCTATTGATCATCCAAGTCCGAAATCAGGTCATACAGGCCGCAGGAAGATGGATAAATTCGCATTTTTCAGGCAATACGATCAGTCCCTGCTTTTTTCGTTTACCACGTAATGATGACAGTGAGTGATCACTGTATAAAGCCCGGCTGAAATATGCTAAGAAAATGGTTCAATGGGCATATAAGGAGGGTAGGTCAATTACGAAAAAAGACATCAGTATCCTTTTGAATTCTTGAAAATCTACTGCTCAATTACGAACTCATACGGCAGGCCGGATTTATTGAAATGGGCCAGGATACTTTTCAAGCCGTGCAGGTCGGCAACCTCAAAGTTAATTTCCCAGGCAGGCTTTTTATCATCTATTCTTGAAAGGACTAAAATATCAGCAACCTTCATCTTGTCAGGGGCAACGGCAAGTATCATCAATATGCGGTTCCTGGTCGCCTCCTCAACAAATAAGTGCTGGGGCCTGCTAATGACTGAATCCTTAAGAAGCCACTGCAAATCAATCACATCCTTCCGCCGCACCTTCAAAGCCCGGAACCTTTCACATTTTTTCTGGTGCACCGATATGCCCCGTTCATCCAGAATGCCTATAAGACCTTTCTCAGTTGGCACCGGCTTGCAGCAGGAAGAAAACTTTATGATAGCCGGGTCCAGAGAGGTAAGGGAAATTTTATGCAGTTTGCGGCCGGAAGGTTTTATTATTTCCAGGTCCAGCGGCAAACAGCCGATTATTTTGTGGCGCAGGTCGCGAAAGGGAATTTTTGCTTCGCCGACGTTTAAATAAAGCTGCTCCAAAGAATCCAAAGCCAATTTTTCAAGAATATCATCTTCGCATTTCTTCAATTCATCAAGAGTTAGGCCATAGCGCTTGCACTCCTGCTCCAACATTTCCCTGCCGATCTGCACTGCCAGGGCTTGCCGCCGAATCTTAAAACCCTTTGCAAGCCCTGAACGGGCCCTGGGAGTCTTACAGAGTTCCTGCAACCGTGGTTCAAAGAGCACCGGATTTTCCTGTAGAATGATTTTAACCTGATCTCCGTCTTTTAATATATGGTCAGGCTCTACCCTGTTGCTGCCAATCTGGGCAGCTGCACATCTTCTCCCCACCTCGGTATGAACCTGGTAGGCAAAATCCAGTACGGTGGAATGCAATGGCAGAAAAATACGATCACCTTTTGGAGTAAAGGTATATATTTCTTTCTTGCCGCTTGCCGCGATCATCTCCCTGGGTGAGAGTCCCTGGTCTTCGCTGAGAAAATCAAACATCTCCCGCAATCCCTTTTCAAAGTGGCCGGGGACTTTTCCTTTGCTTGACCATGCCTTAATAATACCCTTGTGGGCATACCTGGCCATTTCCGGGGTTTTTATTTTAAAAAGAAAGTTTTCGCCCTTGATATTGGCCCTTGCGTGCAGTCCCTGATAACCAGTCGGTTTGGGGTTGGCGATAAAGTCACGGATAGTCCTGGGAATGGGCGGGAAGTGCTGGTTGACCAGACCCAGAACCCGGTAGCATGATTCTATGTTATCTACCAGGACAACAATCTCCAAAGGATGCTCAAGGGTCTTATAAAGCACCTTGTTAACCGGATCGAAATATCCACCCAGCCCTTTGGCTCTTACTTTAATCTCTCCGTTGATCCAGACCTTTTCCAACTCCTTATTGAGTGTGGAAACAATCTTTTCAACAGTTGGCGAGTTTTCCAGCTTCCGGATATGCGCCAGTACCTTGTTGCTTTGTTTGGGAAATTTATTTTTTAAGGCAAGTTGGTAGAGTTCTCTCTTAAGATCAAAGAGGCCCATAACCCTCGCCATGGGAGCATAAATGTCCAGTGTCTCATCCGACACCTTCTGGCGTCTGTCCCTGGGCATGGCGTCCAGGGTCCGCAGGTTGTGAAGCCGGTCGGCAAGCTTTACCAACATCACTTCAAGTCTTGCTGCTGCACCTGAAAAAATCTTCCGGTGCACCAGCTTGTAAAATGTCTGCTTATCACCGAAAAAATGGGTGATCTTGGTGCAGCCGTCAACTATGGCCTCGACATTTTTACCGAACCGTTCTCCTATGACCTCACTGTTAACTTCCTTGACATCTTCTACTGTATCATGCAGGAGTGCTGCTGCCAGAATCTCCGGATCTCTGACCTCCATTTCCTCTGCTAATATTCGTGCTACATTGCAGGGATGCAGAATATAAGAATCACCACTTTTACGCCATTGTCCGGCATGGGCCTGTGCTGCAAAATCAAGTGCTTCAAAAAAAACCTTGTCTTTGCCATCCGGGTCATCCAGAAAATTGGCCATCACTTCTTTATAGCCGACAATATCAAATTCTTTCTTTATCATACGACGGAGAGTGTTTACTGCTATTTATTGTTATATAGAGTATGATATATTTTTTCTAAAAATTTATTAAATAACACTGAGTTATCAACCGGACAAGTCTTTTTCAGGAAAATGATATCTTTATAATGGCTATACGTCCAGCTTTTCAAGAAAAAACTAAGCATGACCTCACTTGAAAAATCAACTGGAAGATTAGATCAGCAAGGCCGCCATAGAGACTCTAATACAATTTAATTATGAGAAGAAGAAGAAAAAAAGGTTCCCGGCAGAGCAAGTACGGCAAGACCAGCTATTCAGGAAAAAAATTCCGCCGCTTGGCCGGGCCCAGAAAAACACAAGAGCTTAATAGGATTTCTGACCTTGAACAGGAAGTACTCGCTATCCTTTATAAGGAAAAAGAGTCGCAGACCATGGTAAACATCATGGACGCTCTTTCTCTAACCCGTTCAGACAGAAAAATGCTGTCCAGCTTACTCTTCGATCTTTGCCAACGTGACATTATTTCCTGTTCCGGAAGTAAAAGTGCGGGCAGGATTTATGGACTGATGAAAGACGCAAATCTTGTTGAAGGATCTGTTGAGGTCCATCCCAGAGGATTTGGATTTGCCATTATCGGCGACAGGCCGAATGCTCTGCAAAAGGCTGATAAAAAATTGCGGCAGGACCCCTTCATTGCGCCTGATAATCTGGGCAGTGCACATCACGGCGACCGGGCCCTCTTCAGACTCTTTTCTAAAAAGCGCCGAACGGAAGCAAAGGTGATCAAGGTAATCCAGCGGGCTGCCACCGTCCTAGTCGGCATCTATGAGGCAGGAAGACAGACGAGCCTGGTGATCCCGGAAGACGAGCGCTTTCTCTTCAACATTCTGGTCCACAGAAAAAACTCCTGCGGTGCCAGAAACGGAGACGCAGTGGTCGTAGAAGTTACTGATTTCAAAAGTGGCAAACGCAACCCTGAAGGACGTATAGTTGAAGTCTTGGGTAATCCTGAAGATATCAGGGTTCAGACTGAAATAGTCATTCGCAAACACAAACTGCCCCATAAATTTTCAGACAGGGCGTTGCAGGAAGCAGACAGGTATCCTGATACCATGCCTGAAGAAAAAGAACGGCTTGACTTACGCAACATCCCGCATGTAACAATTGACGGTGAAACTGCACGGGATTTTGATGATGCCGTTGCTGTGGAAAAGACTGCAAAAGGGTGGCTCCTCTATGTCTCAATCGCCGATGTAAGCTACTACGTCAAACCCGGTTCCGCCCTGGACAAAGAAGCTTATGAACGCGGCACCAGTGTTTATTTCCCCAACCGGGTTGTTCCCATGCTGCCTGAACGCCTTTCCAACAACCTTTGCAGTCTGGTGCCCAATGAAGCCCGACCGGCTTTCACCGCAATAATGGAATTTGACCCAAAAGGCAAAAGGCTGACAAAAAAATTCACTCGAAGCATCATTACCAGTCATCACCGGCTGACCTATACTATTGTCAAACAGATTCTGGCTGACAGGGACA
>JBDLJI010000008.1:0-19573 GCA_039714455.1 Thermodesulfobacteriota bacterium | reverse complement strand
AAGTCGAGACGCCGGATAGACAAAGTGTAAGGGGGTTGAGTTATACTTTAGTATGCTTGCCGCCTTATACTGCAGGCTATACGGATGTATCGGCTTGCCTTGTGCGAACAGTTCAGCATATTTTTTCATCTACACCATTCGTAAACACTCTGTCCTGTTAATATCCTGTATACTATCTTCTATGCCCTCAGACTATCACCATTCGCTATTGAATGCTGAAATGTTCGTGAGAAATGCGGGCTAGCTGGCAAGAGAACTCAATACTCTGTTGCGCAATCTCCCTCTTTCAGCTAACATTCTTTACCATCCAACCCGGGAAAGTTACAATATTTTTTAAAAAACATTGATACAGCCAAATTAATTCACTGAGGATCAATCGACCAACAAACATTACATAATAGTTTACAATTTAATGATTTGTTACATTTTTCAGGATAGTCATCTTTCTTTGACCTAATAGATTTCAGTTGATATTAAAGGAATGATACCATGGCAAAATATGTCCTTATAGTTGATGACGAGCCCAATATTGTACTGTCCCTTGAATTTCTTATGAAAAAAGAAGGCTACGAGGTGCGGTCTGCAGGCAATGGCGAAGAAGCTATGCAGGCAATTGCCGAAAAAACTCCGGACTTGATTCTTCTTGATGTAATGATGCCCAGGAAAGATGGCTATGAGTTGTGCCAGGAACTTCGTGCCGATCCTTCATGGAAGGAGATAAAGATTATTATGCTGACAGCCAAGGGACGGGATGTGGAACGGGAAAAAGGACTGGCATTGGGTGCAGACGATTACATAACAAAACCCTTTGCCACTCAGGAAGTTGTTGAAAAAGTAAAATCCTTTCTTGGCTGATTTTTTGCCTGTTTTATTCACTAGTGTCTGTTCAGAAATAAGGATTTTTGCCGGAGATTAAGGATTGTGAAAAAAATAAGCGCAGGCATATGTATAATATTTCGAGCATTATTTTTTGAGCATGACGCAAAGATACGCCAAAAAGGTCATTTATGGACAGGCACTAACCAGAGAGGCAGCCTGTGCCAGCAGTAAAGCAAAACCCCAAAAATTCCGGCCATTTGAAGATGGATCAAGAAACACTCCTGCAGACATTATTGCATGGACTGCAGGATGGTGTAATCGTCTGCGCTCCTGATGCGACAATAACCCTGTTTAATCAAACAGCCGCAGACTTATTTGGTGGAAATAAATCAATAAACAGAGGTGCTTCTTTATACACGCTATGCCTCCAATCTCCGGTTGAGCACGCCCTGGAGCTTTTGCAATATCAGAAGAAGGATAGAAAAAGTGGGTCTCAAGCGTATCCTTATTTACAGTTCATGAATGCAGCAACCAGGCATGAAAAATTTTTTCGCTGCCGCCTCAGTCTTTTTCCGTCTCAAACAGTTACTCATAATTTTTTTATTATTATATTGGAAGATGTTTCGGCCTGGTACAGGCCGGACAATCTTTTATTTATGAAAATTGATACGTTTCGTGCCCCAATGACAAACCTGCGGGCAGCACTGGAAAACCTCACGGAACATCCGGAGATGTCACCGGTCATGCGCAGCGCCTTTGAAAATGTGATGGTGCAGGAATCATTGAACCTGGCGGAAGCCTTCGACTCTCTGGATCAAGCCTGCAACCTTTTCATGCAGACACAAAGCCATCTGACTGAGATGGACTCGGCCATTCTCTTCGGCTTTATTGCAAAGCATTTTCACAGCAGAACAGTAAATTTTACAGCAGCAACTGATCAGACAGCAACTGTGAAAGTTGACAGCTACGGGCTTCTTCTTGTGCTGGACCACCTGACTAATAAAATTCAACACGAAAGAAAGCTGACTGAACTTTTCTGTGAGGCTCATATCGGTGAACAGTTTGTTTATTTTGATTTTATCTGGTCAGGAGAGTTTCTGCCGACAGCAGTTGTGGAAGAAATGCTGGAGGAAAAATTACAGAACAGTATCGGGGAATTGACCGTTGCCGGCAGCCTTCGTTCCATGGGAGGTGACATCTGGAGCCAGGAACATGAAAATTCCAGATCCACTTTACGTCTTGCTCTGCCACTTGCCTTGAGGATGAAAAAATAAGCGGTCGTTAAGTCAATAATTACCTGTTTTAATACAGGCACAGTTCAGAATATTATTTTAAAAATTTGAGAGGTTTGTCCCGTGAACCCCGTTAGAAAAAAAATCCAACGCCTACTTGTATTATTTGCCTTTGGCGTCCTTGCGCTGAATTACCCACTGTTGGCCCTCTTCAGCAAAACTGCTTTTGGATTCGGCATACCTTTACTTTATTTATATCTCTTTGTGTTTTGGGTTATTTTCATCATATTCATTGCCTTCGTAGCTGAAAGGAAAAAGATGCCCAAAACATCATATCCTTTAACATATAACAGGAAAGCTGATTAGTATGTTGCAGGAATGGGTCATACTTCTTGTTTCGCTCTGCTATCTGGGAACTCTTTTTGCTATAGCCTATTATGCTGACTGGAAGTCTGACCTGGGCGAATCGGTTATCAGCAACCCGTATATCTATACCCTTTCCATTGCAGTATATTGTACAGCCTGGACATTTTATGGAAGTGTGGGACGGGCCGCAGAAACCGGTGTAGGGTTTATGCCGATATACCTGGGGCCGACACTCATGGCAGCATTATGGTGGTTTCTCCTGCGAAAAATAATCCGTATTGCCAAGGTATACCGTATCACCTCCATTGCTGACTTTCTCGCCTCCAGGTATGGCAAGAGTTCGCTGATCGGCGGCCTGGTGACGATAATTGCCGTTGTCGGCATCATGCCTTACATCTCCCTGCAGTTGAAAGCCGTTTCCACGAGTTATTATGTTATGGTGCACTATCCCGATTTTGAAATGATCCAGGAGCACAGGGTAACTTCGATATGGAATGACAATGCCTTCTCAGTAGCCATGATAATGGCCGCCTTCTCTATTTTATTCGGGACACGCCATATTGATGCAACGGAGCGGCATGAAGGTATGGTCGCCGCCATTGCCTTTGAGTCGGTGGTCAAATTATTGGCTTTCAGTGCTGCAGGTATCTTTATTACCTTTATCATGTTTGACGGACCTGTTGATCTCTTCGACTGGGCCGGCCGCTATCAAGAAACTGCAAGACTTATGAAGCTGGAAGTCTTGCCGGGAGGTTATACAAACTGGTTTACCCTTACCTTTCTTTCCATGATGGCAATCATGTTTCTACCCAGACAATTCCAGGTCCTGGTGGTGGAAAATGTCAATGAAGAACATGTTCGAAAAGCTGCCTGGCTTTTCCCGCTTTACCTCCTGGCAATCAACATTTTTGTGCTGCCAATAGCCTTTGCCGGGATGCTCCTGTTTCCGGAAGGGCACGTTGCTCCGGATATTTTCGTCCTGGCTCTGCCCCTTACTGAAGGCCAGGACATCCTTGCACTCTTTGTTTACTTAGGAGGTCTTTCTGCTGCCACCGGCATGGTTATTGTTGCAACCATTGCCCTTTCCACCATGCTGTGCAATGACCTGGTTATGCCGATTTTATTGCGGGTTCTCTCCATCCAGCAGGTAGATCTCAGCCGCGTCCTGCTCTTCATACGCCGCTGCAGTATCATCTTTGTCCTTCTACTCGGTTATTTTTATTACCGATTTATTGGCGAATCTTACACTCTTGTCTCCATGGGGTTGGTTTCCTTTGCCGCTGCAGCCCAGTTTGGTCCAGCTATTATATTCGGGGTTTTTTGGAAAGATGCAAGTCGCCGTGCAGCAATAAGCGGCCTCTCAGCCGGTTTTCTGATATGGTTCTACACCCTGCTGCTCCCCTCTTTTGCCAGGTCAGGCTGGATTCCAATATCTTTTCTTAAGCATGGCCCCTTCGGTATTGAACTGCTGAAGCCATATCAGCTTTTTGGCCTCAATATGTTTGATCCGATCACCCATTCGGTCTTTTGGAGCATGTTTGCCAACATCGGGCTCCTGGTAGGCATTTCTCTCTTTGACAGACAAAACACCATGGACCGGATACAGGCCTCCCTTTTTATAGATGTTTACCGACACAGTGGCGATACGCACCTGTGGAAGGGCAAAGCCATGATCACCGAGCTCAAAGATCTGCTCGCCCGTTTTATTGGACCGCAGCAAACTGATAGGGCTTTTGCAAGGTATTCCAGCACCCATCACATTGATTTTTCAAAAGATATGCAGGCTGATGCTGAACTGGTTGAATTTGCTGAAAGGCTTTTGTCCGGTGCCATTGGTGCTGCCTCTGCCCGTGTCATGGTCTCCTCTATAGTGGAGGGGGAGGAGATCAGTCCCGAAGGAATTATGAAAATAATTGATGAGACTTCCCAGGTGCTTGAATACAGTCACCAGCTTGAAGAAAAATCCCTGGAACTTGAGGCTGCCACCAAAGAATTACAGGAAGCCAACAGAAGGCTCAAGGAGCTTGACCGCCTTAAGGATGAGTTCGTTTCAACTGTGAGCCATGAACTACGCACACCCTTGACTTCGGTGCGGGCTTTTTCAGAGATATTGCACGATAACGAGGATATGGGCAAGGATGAGCGCCATAAATACCTGGATATAATGGTCAAGGAAACAGAGCGGCTTACCAGGCTCATTAACGAAGTTCTCGATCTTGCCAAAATTGAATCGGGCCGGGCTGACTGGTTTATGGAAAATATTGACCTGACAGAGGTCATCAAAGAGGCAGTTGCCTCAACCAGCCAACTCTTCCGCGAAAAAGCGATTACTATTGTGGAGATGACCCCGACCTTTCCTATCCGTGTCTTTGCGGACAGGGACAGACTCATGCAGGTTGCAATCAATCTGCTGTCCAATGCAGCAAAATTCAGCCCTTCTGAAAAGGGCACGGTGACTGTCCGTGTCTATTATAAGAAAAGAGAAATACGCGTTGAAGTGGCTGATAACGGTCCCGGCATTTATCCTGAGGAACAGAAAAAAATATTTGAAAAATTCAAGCAGATAACCGATCTCAGAAACGGAAAACCCAAAGGCACCGGACTGGGCCTAACCATTTGCCGCAGGATCATTGAATATCACAATGGCAGGATCTGGGTTGAGAGTGAGCCTGGGAAGGGATCAAAGTTCATCTTCTCCCTTCCGGATTGATGCCCTGAATCCATCCGTGGCGGGAAATTGTTTTTAAACGGATTCAGGGATAATAGTATCTAGCCCGCATTTCTCACGAACATTTCAGCATCTAATCATGATATGGTAATAGTCAGAGGGCATAGAAGACGGTATGCAGATATTAACAGGGACAGAGTGTTTACGAATGGTGTTAATGAGGACATATGCTGAACTGTTCGCACAAGGCAAGCCGATACATCCGTATAGCCTACAGTATAAGGCGTTAAACATACTAAAGTATAGTTCACCCCCCTTACACTTTGTCTATCCGGCGTCTCGACTTGTGAGAAACCCGGGCTATGGTCGAGCGATTTTGAGGAGATCTTTAAGGGTTTTAATCCCGCACTCTGGGAGAAAAGACACAAAGCGCTGAAAAAGTTGGGCCGTTATATAGGCGTCGCTGAAGGCATTATGCGCCTTACCCCCCTCTACCCCATATTTTCTGGCCATGGAAAACAGATCGGACTTAGTGGTCATCCCCTTGTAATGCCTGGCAAAATGCGAATCATTTTCATACAGCCAGTCATGCAGGGTTGCGGTATCCACGGCAGAATTTTTCAAAGAAACACCAAAATTTTCCTGCAGTACCTTATTGACGAAATTCAGGTCAATGTGAACGAAATGGCCTAGGAGCACAGCATTGCCTGCAAATTTCACAAAATCACCTACAACATCAAGAATATCCTCTGCGCATTCCAGGTCAGAATGGGTCAGCTCATGGACCACAACACTCTTGCGTTTCAATTCGCACTCGGGCTTGACAAGCCGGTAAAAGGTCTTGGCCGGCAGAATTGTTGTTCCTCTCAGCTTGACAGCACCTATGGAAATAATGGCGTCCTGCTTAAAGTCAAGCCCGGTCAACTCAGTGTCAAATGCTACAAAATCAACCTGGCCGATCGAGCATTTAGGATCAAGACTTTTCTTCAGGTCCTGCTGGCTCTTAAGCCAATCAGGGAGTTCTGCACTTGGTGGTCGGCCCAGTATTTTCCTGAACAGTGAACTCACGGCAGCACCTTGCCACTCCAATAGTTTGCCTCTATATCTTCATAAAGCCTTGCGGTAAACTGAAATGACTCCTTCAGGGTTTTCCTCTCAAAGATGGTGAGGATGTCCGGGTTAATGAAATTGTCAGGCTTTTCACCATTTTCCGCCTGGCGCAGCTGGCTGTTGATCAACAGCCCATTCAAGTAACCGAATGCCTGTGTCATGTCTTCAGCCACCTTAAAGCCATGCCTTGATTTCAGTTCATGAAGACGCCCAAGTGTTGAACGGCGGGTAATCCCTATTTCAAGACCATATATCCTGGCACAGTCTGCCAGTGGTTTTATGCCTTTTTCATAGAGATTCAGCTTATTTTTATGCTCTCCGCCCTTTTCTACAACAAAATCCTTAAAAAATGCCAAGGGCGGCCTGATCTGCAACGTATCTGCTGCAATGGCTTCCATCAGTCCTTTATATTGTCCCGCCCGATTGATGAGGTATTGCCGGAGTGAATCAACTCTCTTGTGATCTCCCCTGATAGCCCTCATATCAAAAAAACCCGTTTCACGCCCGGTGCCGGCTCCGGTGCCCCACTTGTTAAACTGTTCCTGCCAGAGAGAAGTCCCTTGAATATTATCCATCCTGATGCATTGCTTCTTGCCAGTGAGGTCACATGCAAGCATTGAGCTGTTAAGTGCTGCAGCCAGCAATTTGAAATAATTGTCAGCTTCCGCCTGCAGCCGGGAAGAGGCGCCATCACTGTAAACTATTCCCATGTCGACTCTGAAACTGAGAGTAAGTTCGTGTCTTCCTGCTCCACCATAATAAAACAGAGTATAATTTATAGGAGGCTCGCCATTTTCCTGTTCAAAAATATCAATAACGGTATTCGTAATCTTTTCGGTCAACTCTGTAATCAAGCCTGTGATATTATGCGTTCTCGCACCATGCCGCAGGAGAGAAGAGATCGCCTTGTAAAATTTTGGCGCAGTATCCTGCAATTCCTCAATAGTCCTGATATTGCCTATTTCCTTAACAAGAATGGTGGGGGATGATCCCTGAAAAAGCATAAAATCGTGATTGGTCAGCATGCCCTTGAGCTTTCTTCCTTCCATTACCAGTATATGATGGATCCTGTGCCGGATCATTCTCAGCAGCGCTTCAAAACAGTTATCCTCTGAATCTATGGTAATAAGAGGGGTATTCATAATGGATTTGACCGGATTCAGCACATCCTTAGCCTCGGCAACAACTTTTTCCCGGAAATCACGATCCGTGACCATGCCGACAGCCATCCCTGTGGAATCAACAACAACCAGTGAACCGATTTTGCGGGAAGCCATTACAATTGCGGCCTGCTGAATAGAAATATCAGGAGAAATTGTTTGGGGCTCTGTGCGTACAATTTCCTTGACTTTTGTACTGAAAAGCAGCTGCTCGCCAGTCGTCCCACCGGTGTACCTTTTGCGGGTTTCCTCATAGGTCTTATCAATAAGACCGACAAAAAATGACTTGAGAAAATATTCATTTACAGCAGGGTTATTATGCAGCACGGCAAGGACTGTTTTTTTGGGAACCTGATAACATATCGTATCTTCTATGGTGACGACATTATTCCTGGAACGATCACCACTGATAAGTGAAAGCATGCCGAAATGCTCTCCTTCGCCTCTCAGGTCGATGACAACCTCATCATCTGTATCTGAAATTTGATAGACTTTCACGCCCCCTTTTTTGATGACACCGAGAAATTCGCTTGGAGGGCCGTCCTGTTTTAATATTTGCTCCCCCTTGGGATAATACTCCATGGCAATATCACTGACCATGTCCCCCAGAGCTTCACGGGAAAGTCGGTTAAAAGGCAAAACATTCTGAAAAAAATCAATGATCTCGTCTTGAAGCATTTTCGCACAGTTCCTTATGGAAATTATCCGGGATTGAGATACAACTAATAAGCCAAACCATCTCTAAAAACCTAGGCATTTATGATGCCAACAATCTGCTCTTTGGGCAAGACCTAACCCGCATTTCTCACGAACAATTCAGCATATTTTTTATTTACAGCATTCGCAAACACTCTGTTCCTGTCAATATGAGTGTGATAAATCTTGCCAGAATTACCCAGCGTGTTTATTTTACTGCATCATATTAAAATACCCTTGATAAAGTAAGTGCAAGGGATATATTGAATTGTTATGCAATATTTCAGAAACGTTTTTGCTGAATAGGACAGCTGAAACTTTATTTCCCGGACTGCTTAAAAGCAGTATAATTGGGGGGTTTGTTATGCAAAAAAACTTTGACCTGTTGACTCCGCAACGCTGTTGCCTCATGATCGTTGATCCGCAGGAACGACTTATGACCGCGATTTACAAGGCTGAAAGGGTGGTGCGCAATACCAGCCTCCTTATTCACTGCGCTAAAACGCTGGAGGTACCAATCCTGGCAACAACGCAATACAAGAAGGGCCTTGGACCTTATGTGCCTGAATTGGAAGAGTTGGTTGCAGATGTTCCCTGTATAGACAAAATCGAGTTCAATGCTTTTGCAAGTCCTGCTGTCAGCAAGGCGATAAACTCGCTGCCCAAGTCTGTTGACACTATCCTTCTGGCCGGGGCTGAGGCGCATATCTGCATATTCCAGACTGCCATGGGGGCCCTCAAGGCCGGTTATCATCCCTGGGTGGTTGCAGATGCAGTCTCCTCCAGAGAAGAAAGAAATGTTAGGCTTGCATTAAGCAGAATGCAGGCACTTGGCATGACTGTCGGGCCCACGGAAATGGCGATTTATGAATTACTGCATAAGGCTGGAAGTCCTTCTTTCAAGGCAATGCTGCCCCATCTGAAATAAAAACTCTTTGCTCAATACTGCACTAAAAAAACAATCTTGGTAATATTATGACTGGCAACGAAATCCGTGAAAAATTCCTTACATTTTTTAAAAAAAATAATCATGCAATAATTGAAGATTCATCCCTTATTCCCCAGGATGATCCGACCTTGCTGTTCACCAATGCAGGCATGGTTCAGTTTAAAAGGGTCTTCATGGGTGAAGAAAAAAGAGAGTACACCAGGGCCACAACATGTCAGCGTTGCGTACGCGCCGGAGGCAAGCACAACGATCTGGAAAATGTTGGCCATACTGCACGGCATCATACTTTTTTTGAAATGCTCGGCAATTTTTCCTTTGGTGACTACTTCAAGGAAGAGGCTATTCAAATGGCCTGGGAGTTTCTAACCGTTGACCTCAGTCTTCCTAAAGAAAAACTCTGGATTTCTGTCTTTGAAGATGATGATGAAGCCTTTTCTCTCTGGGAAAAAATTGAAGATCTGCCCAAAGGACGGATAGTTCGGCTTGGAGAAGCTGACAACTTCTGGGCCATGGGTGACACCGGTCCCTGCGGCCCATGTTCTGAAATTCATATTGACCAGGGTCCGGAAGTCGGCTGTGGCAGTCCAGACTGTAAAATGGGCTGCGACTGCGACCGCTACCTCGAACTGTGGAATCTGGTCTTCATGCAGTTTTACCGGGATGAAACCGGCAAGATGACGCCTCTGCCGAAGCCAAGTATTGACACGGGCATGGGACTTGAAAGGGTCGCTGCTGTCGTGCAGGGCAAACAGACAAATTATGACTCTGATCTATTTACTCCTATTATCAGTTCCATTTCAACCTTGTGCTCCAAGCCATACGGCAAAGACAAACGGGCAGATACGGCAATGAAGGTTATTGCAGATCACTGCAGGGCCACGGCTTTTCTGGTGGCTGACGGCATGCTGCCGTCAAACGAAGGCCGTGGGTATGTCCTGCGACGCATAATGAGAAGGGCCGTGCGCTTTGGCCGCTCCCTGGGTCTTGAGCGGCCATTCCTGGCTGAAATTACCGCAGAGGTTGTAAAAAACATGCAGCAAGCCTTCCCGCATCTCTCAGAGGCTGCAGATCTTCTTGCCAAGGTAGTTCATAACGAAGAAGAACGGTTCCGTGAAACTCTTGACAATGGTCTTGTCATGCTCAATACAGAAATAAAAAGGCTGCAGAAAGAAGGCGGCGCCTCTATTCCGGGAGACTTCATCTTTAAACTGTATGACACCTATGGATTTCCAGTGGACATTGTCAGGGATGTCGCACTTGAGCAGGAGTTGACCATTGATGAATCAGGCTTTACAAGGGCCATGGAAGAACAGCGCTCCCAATCTAAAAAATCCTGGAAGGGCGGCTCGTTGGCTGTAATGTCAGCAGGGGTTAAAAAACTTGTCAATGAAGGCCATAAAACGGCATTTGTCGGCCACAAAACCCACCGGAAAAATTCTATCATAAAAGGCTTGATAGATCATGCCGGGGAGACAGCACTCAAGGCAACCCAGGGAGAATCCGTATCAATCTTCTGCCCTGAAACACCATTTTATGCTGAAGCCGGAGGCCAGATAGGCGACCAGGGGGAAATAAACGGTCCAAACGGCAAAGCCAAAGTTGTAGATACCGTTATCGTGGCTGATGGCATCATATTGCATGAAGCAGAAATCATTGAGGGCGACCTGTCGATTGATGACCAGGTTGAGCTTAAAGTAATGGAAGGCAGGCGCCGGAGAATCGCCTCTAACCACTCAGCCACCCATATCCTGCATGCAGCCATGAAGTCAGTGCTGGGCGACCATGTTAAACAATCGGGCTCACTGGTAACCCCCGAAAGACTGCGCTTTGACTTTACCCATTTCTCTCCCATTACCCAGAAAGAGCTTATCAGGATCGAAAAGCTTGCCAATGAGGAAATCAGGGCAAACAGCCCTCTCAATACCGAAATGCTGGAGAAGGAGGAGGCGATTCAGTCAGGGGCCGTTGCCCTTTTCGGTGAAAAATACGGCGACAGGGTTCGGGTGGTTTCCATTGGCAATTTCAGCAAGGAGCTATGCGGCGGAACCCACGTCAGGGCCACCGGAGAAATCGGTCTTCTGAAAATAACCGCAGAAACAAGCATTGCTGCAGGAGTGCGGCGTATTGAAGCTGTCACAGGCCCTGAAGCGATCAATATATTCCAGTCCCGGGAAATGCAGCTGGCAGAACTTGCCACCCTTCTTAAAGTTCCGGCAGAAAACCTTGGCGCAAAAATTGAGAAACTTCTAAGCGCTCAAAAAGAACTGGAGAAAGAGGTAAGCCGCTTGACGGCCAAACTGACCCTGGGTGACATCGATGGAATCATTAATAATGCGAAGTTGGTGGGCGACATCAGGGTGGTGGTATCCCGTGTTGTCTTGGATTCTCCCAAAACCCTGCGCGAAATGGGGGACAAGATCAGGGACAAACTGGGCAGCGGCATTGTGGTCTTAGGCGGAGAATACCAGGGCAAAGCAGCTCTGCTGGCCATGGTCACCAAGGACCTCACCGGTACGTACAAGGCGGGAAACATTATAAAGGAAATTTCTGCACTGGTTGGCGGCAGCGGCGGCGGAAGGCCTGATATGGCCCAGGCAGGCGGACCAAACCCTGACAAACTGAACGATGCATTAGGAGCTGTTTTAGATATTGTCCTGAATCAGTGAGCCATCGGATATATCCCAGCTAAAAAAGAGAGAGATCACTCTTTTTTTAGTTTTCATACCTCCGAATCTGATCCATACGGTATCTGCATTCATATCGTAAACATTCTGTTCCTGTCAATATCCCGTATGCCACCTTCTATGCCCCGAGATTATCACCATTAACTATTAAATGCTGAAATGTTCGTGAGAAATGCGGGCTAATTTCTCTCTTCCCTCCCAGAGTAAGCACTTACAGCTGCAAATAGAAATACTGTTTTTTTATTTATCTGCCTGATTTGGATGAACTTCATATCAAAATATTGATAAAAAAAGTTGACAGTCCTTTCAGTATACATTAGATAAGCTGATAAAATTTATGAACGAGCATTCATTCATAAGGCTTTAAATTACCAACCAGCAAGCACCTGTACATTTAAGGAGCCCTTTGAAATGATTACAATTGATATTACCGTCATAATTCAGATTATTAATATTCTGATCCTCATCGTCGTTATGAACGCAGTGCTTTATAAGCCTGTACGAACGACCCTGGCAAAAAGAAAAGAAAAACTTGACGAGCTTGCCACTGCCATCGATACTTTCAAGAAAAATGCAGAGCTCAGAAAAGAAGAGATCAGCCGCAAGCTTAATGACGCCAGAAGCAAGGCCAAAGAAGAAATTGACAAGGCCAAGGGTGCTGCCCAGGCGTCAACAGCCGAATCCCTGGCAGAAGTCCGTCAGGATGCTACGGCAAACAAAACAGCCCAACTCAGCGAAATCCAGAAACAATTTACCGATGCCCGGCAGCAGCTGTCAGGCGAGATAGATAATTTTGCCTCTGATATGGCTGCAAAAATATTGGGGAGGTCCATCTAATAATGAACAGCAATTGTAAATGGTCAAAAATTGTTTGTATATCTCTTGCCGTAATAGCCCTGATAGCTACATCCAGTTTTGTATTTGCTTCCAGCGGTGCTGAGGCCGGACCTACCTTTTGGGGCATTCCGACTGCTAAATGGTGGGACCTTCTCTGGCGGACTCTTAACTTTGCCGTTTTACTGATAGTCCTGATCAAGGTACTGACAAAGCCCATAGCCAACGGCCTTCGTGCCCGCCAGCAGTCAATCAAGGAACAATTCACTGACCTGGAAGAACGCAAAGAGGAAGCCGACAGTGCTTATCAGACCTATGAAGAGAAACTGGCATCCATAGACCAGGAAGTAAGTGATATTATTAAATCTGCAATTGCCCAGGGCGAAGCAGAAAAATCTCGCATCATTGATGAAGCGAGCAGGGCTGCAGAAGACATCAAGAGACAAGCTGAAATGGCGATACAACATGAACTGGCTGAAGCAAAACTTCAGCTGCGTGAAGAAGTAGCCAATCAGGCTGTCGTCATGGCTGAGGAACTGATCAAAAAAAACCTGCAGGAAGCTGATCAGGTGAAATTGATTGAAGATTATCTTGCAAAAGTAGGGACAGTCCAGTGAGACAGACAATACTAGCAAAACGGTATGCCAAGGCCCTCTTTGCTGTGGGCCAGGAAGAAGGCATAAGTGAAGCGTACAGAGAGACGCTTAACGTCCTCGGCGATTTTCTGAAAAAATATCCCGAGGCCATGGATGGGCTGACCAACCCTTTATATCCCATGGAACTGCGGGAAAAGGTTATGGCACATTTAATCAGTGAACTGCAGGCCGATCAGTTCATGGGAAATTTTCTCAATCTGGTTGTGCAGAAAAAACGTGCTGACATTTTACCTGAAATTGCCACTGAATTTCAGGTTCTGGTCGACGCCGATCAGAATGTAAGCCGCGGCACCGTTATCGCTGCATCAGAAATATCAGGTGAACTGCAGGCAAAAGTGCAGACCACCATGGAAAATATTACAGGTAAAAAGGTGATTCTAACGTCCGAGATTGATCCATCTATCATTGGCGGCATTGTTGCCAAGGTTGGAGATCTTGTTATGGACGGGAGTATCAAAACACAACTTGCGGGTTTGAATGAATCCATAAAGGGGAGTGAATAGGCAAAATGCAGATCAAAGCCGAAGAAATCAGTCAAATTATTAAGGGGCAGATCAAGGAATACGAAAGCAAGGTTGATCTGAGCGAAACAGGAACGGTTATCTCGGTAGGTGACGGTATAGCCCGTGTGTATGGTGTTGGAAATTGTATGGCCATGGAACTCTTGGAGTTCTCCGGCGGTATCCTGGGCCTGGCACTCAACCTGGAAGCAGACAACGTCGGTTGCGCAATCCTTGGTGACGTAGAACACATTAAAGAGGGTGACACCGTCAAGCGTACCGGCAAGATTGCCGAGGTTCCGGTTGGACCGGCAATGGAAGGGCGCGTTGTTGATGGTGTTGGACTGCCGATTGACGGTCTGGGGCCCATTGAAACCACGGAAACCAGGAAGATTGAAGTAATTGCTCCCGGAGTTATCGCCAGGAAATCGGTACATGAACCCTGCTACACCGGCAGCAAGGCTGTTGACGCTATGACACCTGTTGGCCGGGGTCAGCGTGAGCTCATCATCGGCGACCGTCAGATCGGCAAAACAGCGCTGTGCGTCGATGCGATCATTGCCCAGAAAGAAACCGATATGCATTGCATCTACGTTGCTATCGGCCAGAAAAAATCAACGGTCGCCCTTGTGGTTGAAGCCCTGCGTAAGCATGGTGCCATGGAATACACCACTGTCGTTTCAGCCTGCGCTTCAGATCCTGCTCCGCTGCAGTACATTGCTGCCTATGCAGGATGCTCAATGGGTGAATACTTCAGGGACAATGGCCAGCACGCCCTGATCATCTATGACGACCTTTCCAAACAGGCTGTTGCCTATCGCCAGCTTTCCCTGCTACTGCGTCGTCCACCAGGACGTGAAGCCTATCCCGGCGATATTTTCTTTAATCATTCTCGTTTGCTGGAGCGTTCCTCCAAGGTGAATGACGAGTTAGGAGCCGGCTCACTTACAGCTCTGCCGATCATTGAAACACAGGCAGGCGACGTTTCCGCCTATATTCCAACGAACGTTATTTCCATTACCGATGGCCAGGTATACCTTGAGCCGGACCTTTTCTTCGCCGGTATCCGTCCTGCCATTAACGTCGGCCTGTCGGTTTCCAGGGTTGGTGGTGCTGCCCAGGTAAAGGCCATGAAACAGGTTGCCGGTTCTCTGCGCCTTGATCTGGCCCAATATCGTGAACTGGCAGCATTTGCCCAGTTTGGTTCTGATCTTGATAAGGCAACCCAGCAGCAGCTGAATCGCGGCGAGAGGCTTGTTGAGGTTCTCAAACAGCCACAATACCAGCCATTGTCCATGGAGAAACAGGTTTCCATCCTTTTTGCAGGCGCCGAGGGATTCCTTGATCCGATTCCGGTAAACATGCTGGGTGATTATGAGAAGGAACTCTATGCCTATATTGAACAGAGCGCACCGGCAGTTTTTGATGGCTTAAAAGAAAAAGAGGAAATTGACAGCGAACTTAAAGAGTTGATGAAAAAGACCCTTACCGCATTCAACGAATCGTTCACAAGTTCGAAAGGCCTCAACTAAATACGCACAAAGGCAAAGCAATGGCAAGTCTGAAGGATGTAAAAACAAAAATTGGTGGTGTGAAGAAAACTTCACAGATTACCAGTGCCATGAATATGGTTGCTGCTGCCAAGCTGCGCGGGGCCCAGCAGAAGATGGAAGATTTTCGTCCCTATACGGAAAAATTCAACCAGGCCATGACCAGCCTTTCAGCCAACATGGAAAGCGGTCAGTTTCCGCTCATGGAAGTTCGCGATGTCCAGACAGTTGAAATTGTAATTGTAACGTCTGACCGTGGACTCTGCGGCAGCTTCAACTCAAACATTTTCAAGGCAACTGAAAAACTTATCTCCCAATATGAATCAGAAGGGAAAAAAGTCTCCCTGGTCTGTGTCGGCAAAAAAGGCAATGCCTACTTCAGGAAAACAGGAAAAATCAGGAAGGCCTATGCTGACATCATGGGGAGTTTCCAGATGTTCAATGCCAGGTCTATTGCCCAGGATGTTGCTGCAAATTTCCTGGCCGGTGAATCTGACAAGGTCCACGTAATTTATGGCAAATTCATGAGCGTTGCCGTGCAACGCCCTCAGATGGAAACACTTCTGCCTGTACAGCCTGAAATAAACGAATCAGAAAAAACTGCAGAAGCAGGAACTGCTGCAGGTGATTACATCTATGAGCCAAGTCCTACAGAAATTATGGATGTGCTTCTGCCATTATATATGAACGTCATGATCTATCATGCCATGCTGGAGACAGGAGCCAGTGAACATGCGGCCAGAATGACTGCCATGGATAATGCCACCCGCGCCTGTAAGGACATGATAGATGAGCTGACCCTTCTTTATAATAAAGCGAGACAAGCGGGCATTACTGCCGATCTTATGGATATTGTTGGTGGGGCTGAGGCCCTGAAAGGATAAGAATAAAACCGAGAAGAATATTCTTGGCAAATAATACACCCTGAGGAGGCTTATTTCAGATGAGCGCAGAACAATCAGTTGGAAAAATAGTACAGGTAATCGGTCCGGTTGTGGATGTCGAGTTCGAACCCGGCAAACTTCCTGCCATCATGAACGCTCTTGCGGTCAGCAACCCGGCAATCAACGACGTAGAGGGCAACCTGGTTATTGAAGTTGCTCAGCATCTCGGTGACAATGTTGTCCGTTGTGTTGCCATGGATCAGACCGACGGCCTGGTTCGAGGCATGGATGCCAAGGATACAGGCAACCCCATATTGATTCCCTGTGGCTCGAATGCCCTGGGCAGGATCATGAATGTTGTCGGCCGGCCGGTTGATGGTCTGGGGCCGATTGAGTCTGACAAGTATCGATCGATCCACAAACCGGCCCCTGCTTTTACAGAGCAGGATACCGAGGTTAACGTGCTGGAAACAGGCATTAAGGTTATTGACCTGCTGGTTCCCTTTCCCCGCGGCGGCAAAATGGGGCTCTTCGGTGGTGCAGGTTGCGGCAAGACTGTTGTTATGATGGAAATGGTTAACAACATCGCCATGCATCATGGTGGCATCTCTGTGTTCTGTGGTGTTGGCGAGCGTACCCGTGAGGGTAACGACCTGTACAATGAAATGAAGGAATCAGGCGTTCTGCCGAAAGCTGCCCTGGTGTATGGTCAGATGACTGAGCCTCCAGGGGCCCGTGCCCGAGTCGGCTTGACCGGCTTGAGCGCAGCTGAGTACTTCCGTGATGAAGAGGGCCAGGACGTGCTCTTCTTCGTTGATAACATTTTCCGTTTCACCCAGGCAGGCTCCGAGGTTTCTGCTCTGCTCGGCCGTATTCCCTCTGCGGTTGGTTACCAGCCTACTCTTGGTACCGACCTTGGTGAATTGCAGGAGCGCATCACCTCAACAACCAAAGGCTCCATTACCGCTGTCCAGTGTGTTTATGTCCCTGCTGATGACTTGACAGACCCGGCGCCGGCTACAACCTTTGCCCACCTCGACGGTACTGTTGTTCTTTCCAGGCAGCTGGTTGAGCTGGGAATCTATCCTGCTGTGGATCCGCTTGACTCTACTTCCAGGATTCTGGATCCCAACGTACTTGGTGAGGAGCATTATCAGGTATCCCGCGGTGTCCAGGTTACCCTGCAGAAGTATAAAGAGCTGCAGGACATTATCGCTATTCTGGGTATGGATGAGCTCTCAGAGGAAGATCAGATCACCGTTACCCGGGCCCGTAAGATCCAGCGTTTCCTGTCGCAGCCATTTACAGTTGCCGAAGTTTTCACCGGCATGGATGGTAAATTTGTGAAAGTTGGTGATACGGTTCGCGGTTTCAAGGAAATTCTCGACGGCAAACATGACGAGCTGCCGGAAAATGCCTTCTATATGGTTGGCACCATAGAAGAGGCCGTTGAAAAGGCATCTAAGGCAAAGGCTGAAGCCTAAGTTGCAACTCATATAGATATTGCGGACGTAAGGAAAAAACATGGCTGAAAAAATTAATCTTGAAGTGGTTACTCCAAAAGGAGCAATTGTCAGCGAGGAAGTTGATATTGTCACCGCTCCCGGTTTTGCCGGTGAATTTGGAGTGCTGGCCAATCATGCGCCCTTTTTGAGTACCATAAAAGTGGGCACTCTCCACTATAAGAAAGATGGCAATGAAATGGAACTGATGATCAGCGGCGGGTTCTGTGAGGTTTCCAATAATAAGATCACCTTTCTTGTCGAATCTGCAGAACGCGGCCATGAAATAGATGTTGACCGTGCACTCCAGGCTAAAGAAAGGGCAGAAAAGAGACTATTGCAGACCAGGGAACAGCTGGCAAAAATTGACAGAACCCGTGCTGAAGCTGCCCTGCAGAGAGCCTTGGCCAGACTGAAAATTGCCAAACGTCAGTAATGACAAAATAGACTTGCAATAGCCAATTCAGATGTTTTAATAAAGGCCGTCCTTAGGGGCGGCCTTTTTCAGTTATTGTTACCAATGGAGGGAACACCAGAGGAGGAACACATGAAGCCAAAAGAACGACTAGCAATCCCCAGACAACAACCAAAGGAACTGAAACCTGAAGAGCGGATTACCAACTTCGATGAAGTGACTTTCGGTTTTACTGAAGAAATAGCGATCAAAGAGGCGAACCGCTGCCTGCAATGTAAAAAACCAAAATGCAGGGATGGATGCCCGATCCATAATGATATTCCAGAGTTTATCCGCCTCCTGCGCGAGGAAAAATTTGAAGAGGCTTACTGGAAGGACCGGGAGACCAATTCCATACCCGCAGTCTGTTCCAGGGTCTGCCCCCACGAATTTCAATGTGAGGGTTCCTGCATCAGGGGTAAAAAGGGCGATCCCGTGGCCATTGGCATGCTGGAGCGCTTTCTGGTGGACTGGATGGTAGCAAACGATAAAAACATGCTCAAGCCCTGCGCCATGCCAAAGGGCAAAAAAGTTGCCATCGTCGGCTCTGGCCCTGCCGGCATGGCCTGCGCTTTCTACCTGGCCCACGAAGGCTATCATTCCACAATATATGAAAGCTTGCCTGCCTTCGGCGGCATGTTAACTGTAGGCATACCCGCTTACCGGCTGCCCCGTGATATAATCAATGCGGAGTTTGCTGCCCTGGTTAACTGTGGAGTAGAAATAGTCAATAATGTCACCATAGGCAAAGACAAGACCCTGCAGGAGCTAAAAGATGAAGGTTTTGGTGCAGTATTTATAGGCATCGGAGCCCATGCCAGCCGCAAACTGGGAGTTGAGGGAGAGGATCTTGAAGGTGTCATGCACGGAGTGGATTACCTGCGAAGGGTGAACCTGGGGGAATCTCTTAACCTAGGCCATAATGTTGTGGTAGTCGGGGGTGGTAACGTCGCCATTGACGTAGCCAGGACAGCTCTGCGTACAGGCTCTGACAAGGTTTTTATTCTTTACCGCCGCACCAAGAAAGAGATGCCTGCCTCACAGGCTGAGATCCATCACCTGGAAGAAGAGGGAGTCAAGGTTGAATTCTTGGCCGCTCCAGTAAAAATCCACGGCGAAAACGGCAAACTGACAAAAATTGAATGTATCCGCATGAAACTGGGCGAATGTGATGCATCCGGCCGCTGCCGACCTGTACCAATTGAAGACTCCAATTTCATGATCGAAGCTGATGCCATAATCCCGGCAATCAGCCAGGATGTGCAGCATATAGAAAATCCGCAAATCGAGATTGAACTTTCACGCTGGAACACCTTTGAAGTTGATGAAGTTACCATGCAGTCATCGGTTGACTGGATCTTTGCCGGCGGCGACGCCGTGCTTGGTCCGCAAACTGCTGCCAAGGCTGCCTACCAGGGCAAAGAGGCGGCAGAATCCATCATCCGCTACCTGGAAGGCCGGGATTTAACAGAAGGCAGGGTCCCGGAACCGGAAGAAGAGAAGACCAAA
>JBDLJI010000007.1:0-20352 GCA_039714455.1 Thermodesulfobacteriota bacterium | reverse complement strand
ACGCATATTTATAATCGGTGTAGGGGTTGCCGGCTTGCAGGCTATAGCCACGGCCCGTCGTCTCGGAGCCCGGGTCGAGGCCTTTGATACCCGTCCTGTTGTGGAAGAACAGGTAAAATCACTTGGTGCAAAATTCGTCAAGATCGACATGGGCGAAACCGGCCAGACCAAGGATGGTTATGCCAAACAACTGACTCCTGAACAGGTCCAGAAACAGAAGGAAGGCATGGCAAAAGCCTGTGCCCAGGCAGATATCGTTATTACCACAGCCCAGCTTTTTGGTCGTCCGGCACCACTGATTGTTGACCGGCCCATGATAGCCCAGATGCAGCCCGGCTCGGTAATTATTGATATGGCAGTTGAAACCGGCGGCAATGTCGAGGGCTCAGAAGTTGGCAAGGTAGTCGAGATCGAAGGCGTCAAGGTTGTTGGCCTGGCCAATCTCCCCGGACTCGTGCCCCTGACTGCAAGTCAGATGTATTCATCGAACCTGGGGAATTTCGTAGACCACTTCTGGAACAAGGAAGAGAAAATTTTTAATTTAGATCTTGAAGACGATCTTATCAAGGGATCACTTATCACCCATGACGGTGATCTATTCAGTGAAATGTATAAGAGTATTATGAACAAGTGAGGGAGTAAATGGAACCCGTATTTCTGACTTTTGTTTTTGTATTAACAATTTTTTTAGGATTTGAGCTTATTTCCAAAGTTCCATCAACTTTGCATACTCCGCTCATGTCCGGCGCAAATGCCATTTCAGGTATCACCCTGATCGGTTCCCTGGCTTCTCTGAAGACGGGAAATCCTACTGTTGCAATTATTCTCGGCACCCTGGCAGTAACCTTTGCAACAATCAACGTTGTCGGGGGTTATGCAGTGACCAACAGGATGCTGGAGATGTTCAAGAAAAAGGATGATGGGGGTGCGAAATGAATACAGCGACACTTCTCATTAACTTTGCATATGTCATTTCAGCCGGATTGTTCATCTTCGGTCTGAAGATGCTCAGCTCTCCTGCGACCGCCCGGCAAGGTAACCTGCTTTCCGCTCTGGGCATGCTGCTGGCCATCGTGGTCACCCTGTTTTACTCAGGACTGGACTACAAGTGGATTGTAGTCGGTGTTATCATTGGATCGGTGATCGGTTTGGTGGCTGCATATAAAGTCCAGATGACATCAATGCCGGAAATGGTCGCCCTGTTTAACGGGTTTGGCGGTATCGCCAGCTTATTGTTGGCCTGGGGTGAATATCATCAGCACCCTGAACTCTCTGTTTTTATTGCCCTGGTGACATTCCTTTCAGCCTTTATTGGCGGTATTACCTTTTCAGGCAGCATGGTCGCCTTTGGCAAACTTGCTGAAAAGATACCGAGCAAGGCTATTGTCTTCAGCGGTCAGCATATTGTGAACGGCGCCATTCTTCTCATAGCTCTGGCTTCGGGTGTAATATTCGCCATCAATCCTGAGAGCAGCTATGCAATCTTCCTGCTTATTGTAATGGTGTCGCTTTTGTTCGGTGTTACTTCTGTCATTCCCATCGGCGGAGCTGACATGCCGGTGGTTATCTCCCTGCTTAACAGTTATTCAGGTCTGGCTGCCTGTGCTGCCGGATTTGTAATCAGCAACAACATTCTGATCGTGGCCGGTGCCCTTGTTGGTGCCAGCGGTATCATCCTGACAAATATCATGTGCAAGGCCATGAACCGTTCTTTGGCCAATGTCTTGTTTTCCGGCTTTGGAGCGACTACTCAGGCTGCGGGTTCCGGAAAGCAAGAGGGCGAGATCAGGCCCGCTACAGCTGAAGATGTTTATTATATCCTGGAGGCAGCTGATTCGGTTGCCATTGTTCCGGGCTATGGGTTGGCGGTTGCCCAGGCTCAGCATGTGACACAGGAACTTGGTGAACTTCTTGAGGAGAACGGCAGTGAGGTAAGTTATGCCATCCATCCGGTTGCCGGACGTATGCCCGGCCATATGAATGTTCTCCTGGCCGAGGCGAATGTCTCTTATGACCAGCTGGTTGAAATGGACGATATTAACCCCAGAATGGATACTGTTGATGTCTGTGTAGTGATCGGTGCCAATGATGTTGTCAACCCCGCTGCCCTTAATGATGAGTCAAGTCCTATTTACGGTATGCCCATTATTGAAACCCATCGAGCCAAAACAGTCATCGTGCTCAAACGTTCCATGAATCCTGGTTTTGCCGGTATCCAGAATGCCCTCTTTTTTAATCCCAACACCAGGATGTACTTCGGTGATGCCAAGGCATCCATCCAGGCCCTGGTTGCGGAGTTTAAAAGCGATTGATCATTATTTTCAGTAGTTGATTGTATGAAATCCCGTCAGAGCAATATGCTTTGGCGGGATTTTTTTTATGGCAAGTAACATTATGATTTTGTTTTATAAAGTGATATACTTTAATTTAATCAAATTATAGATTCTAAAATATGCAATAAAATATCTGCTTGCAGAAGATGCGGCAAGGCTGCTTATTTTTAAGTATGAGCGAAAAAAAGATAAATTGTTGGGACTACATGAAATGTGGCAGAGGCCCAAAGGGGGCCAAGGCCAAAAAACTGGGTGCATGTCCTGCTGCCCGCGAAAAAAGACTGGACAGGATTCACGGCGGTATAAATTCAGGACGGGCCTGCTGGGTGGTGGCAGGTACATACTGCGGCGGGACCGCACAGGGTTCACATGCAAAGAAGCAGTTGGCATGCAAGCGCTGCGATTTTTATAAAAAGGTGCATAGCGAAGAAGGAAATTCCATTGAAAGCACCAATTCTCTGCTCAACCGGCTCAAGGACACGTCCTCCAGGCTTGACATAACCACAAAGAGACTCGGGATCATAATCGGCAGTTCCGGCCTGCTCGGCGGAGCTTTGATGCATTATTTCAATACAAAAACATCCGGAAATATTGAAGTTCTGGGTCCGAACAGCAAAAGATTGAGTCTTCGGCAACCAAAAGATATCAAACGGTATTTTCAAAAATACCGACCTGATTTTATTATCAACTGTGCTATTGCCCCCCTGGACAGTGATGCCCAGCTAACCCTTGAAACAAATTATCTTGGTGCTGTCAGGCTGGCGAAGATGGCCATGGGGCAGAAAATTCCCTATATCCATTTCAGCTCCGCCGCCACTCTGCCAATGGGTGAGAATCTCACCGAAGAGGATCTTCTGCCCATAAGCCCCAAGCTTTCCAATTATGCGAAATCAAAGCTGTTGGCAGAAAGAACTCTGCAGTATATGCATGAAACCCAGGGGCTTGACTATAGCATTGTAAAGTTGGCTGTTGTCTATGGAAATCATGACCACAAGATACAGGGATTTCAGCGCCTTCTTTTTTCCATCGCCGATCAATCAATGCCCTTTATGCTCAGTAAGCCTGGAATACGCCATTCCTATTCAAACACCAAGAAAGTTCCACCTTTTGTCAATCATATACTGGAAAACAGGGACGAATTTACAGGACAGGCATACAACTTCGTTGATAAGGAACCCGTGGAGCTGGTGGCCCTGATCAAAGCCATTAAAACCTACCTGGATGTAAAGGCCCCCAGGGAAATCTATATTCCCTATCCTTTAGCCAAAACAGGTCAAACCTTTATTAAATGGCTCATTAAACGGCTTGGACGGCTGGGGGTCGAGATACGGCTGCCGGCAGAGCTGCAGTTTATGAAGAGTTTTTATGAGACACAAACATTGTCCATGGAAAAACTGGAAAAGTCGAGCTATGGGGATCAGCAACCCGAGGTGACAGTTTTTACGGAGTTGACAAGTATTATCTATTACTACCTTCTCCGCTGGAAGCATTTGAATCGTATCAATACATTTAATGAAGATATTCAGGATTCTTCATCGCCGGCTGGTGAGTTTCTGGATTCTCCCGAGATCCTCCTTGAAGCTATTAATAAATATAGCCATAAGCCTCTGGAGGATTATGAGTCCCGCTTTTAATAAATAGGGGAGGGCATGGAGTTGAAAAATATTTTAGTGTTTGGTTTTGCTATTTGCTGTCTGCTGATATCTGCAGTTGCTTGTGAAAAGGAAGGAACCGGTGAAAAGGCGGGCAAGGAAATTGACAGGGCTTTTGATAGTTTCAAGCAAAAGCTGGATGAAACAACAAAATAACCATACTTGAAAGACTTCAACATAAAGAGGGCTTCTAAAGAGGCCGAATTATGGAAAATTGTTAATCCCTTTAACCCTCAGTCCTTACTCTTTTTACCCAGCATTTCCAGCAGGCGGGTGTGGATATTATCAAAGCCGCCGTTTGAAAGGATTGCCACCACGTCACCGGGTATCAGCGAGGTTTGAAGGTGATTCAGGATGTCGTCGGTGTTTACAAAGGAAAGGGCGGTAATACCTTTTTCTTTAAGATCTGATGCAAGCTGTTTCGATGAGAACAGTTGGCCTGCAGGAAAATTAGGTAAAGGGACAGGTTCCCGCACAATTACCAGATCCGCCTGGTCGAAAGATAAGACGTAATCTTTCTGGAAAATTTGACGCCTGCTGGAATTGGTGCGGGGCTCAAAAACAGCCACCAACCGGTGGCCTCCATATGCCTGCTTGAGTGCATTCAGGGTTTCTCGGACTGCGGTCGGATGGTGGGCAAAGTCGTCGATCACTGTAATGTTGTTTATCACGCCTCGAATTTCCTGGCGCCTGCGCACACCTTCAAAACTGCTGAGCCCGGCAATAATTGCTTCTTTGTCCAGGCCGATCCGATCAAGAACCGCGATTACTGCCAGTGCATTTAATGCGTTATGCCTACCGGGCATTGGGCATTTGCATGAACTGTAAAACATCCCCTTGCGCACAACATCAAAATAGGTGCCCCCGGGTTTAACTTCAAGGTTTTTGATGGACCACCCCAATCCGGCATCCATCCCGTAACCTAATACTGTGCATTTTGCCTTGCCGGCAATTTCCTGCACCACCGGATCATCAAAACAGGCAACAACGCAGCCGTCTTGCGGCATGATAGCCACCAGCCGTGAAAATGACTGCTTGATGGCCTCAAGGTCTGCATAGATATCAGCATGATCAAATTCAATGGAGGTGACAATGGCAATTTGAGGCTGGTAGTGCAGAAATTTTGGCCCTTTATCAAAAAAGGCGGTGTCATATTCATCACCTTCCACGACAAAATAGGGGCTGCTCCCAAGATTGTAATTGCGGCCGAATGCCTGCACCAGACCTCCGATCATAAATCCTGATGTCAGGCCGGCCTTGTGCAGCAGCGTGGCAAGCATGGATGAGGTGGTGGTCTTACCGTGGGTGCCTGTCACCACGAGAGAGGTTTTATCAGCTAGAAAGTAATGGCCCAGGGCCTGGGGAAAGGAGACATAAGGGATGCCAAGTTCGGCCAGGGTTTGTGCCTCGGGATTTGTTTTTCTGATGGTGTTCCCGACCACAACAAGGTCAGGCTGAGGTGATAAATTTTCAGGACCATAGCCTTTTCTTATTTCGATATTGCAGGATGCCAGAAAATCACTCATGGGAGGATAGACATTTTCGTCAGACCCGGTGACAATATAGCCGGAATCCTTGAGCATGCCTGCAAGGGATGCCATACCGGTGCCGCAGACACCCATGATGTGAATGTGACGGACGGGATCAGGAAAGCGATTAAGAGAAGGAAGCAGATTCACTGATATAAAAGAATGTGGTTAAGATCGCACTGAATCGTGCACTGTTTTGTATATACTTTGAAAGGTTTCATCGAAATTAGCCGGAGACAGCCGCCCAACTTCAATGAATTTCACCACAACTTCTTTGGCTACCTTGAGAATCGCCTCATCACTGACCGGGCGACTTATTACCGGTTCAGTAATGTTTTCAGCTTTAATTTTTTGTTTTGCTGCAGCCATAATTTATGCCCAATATGAGAATGAGAAGAAAAGCCCCTGAGGCAAGAAGAAGGCCAATTCTAGATTTGCCTGCAGAGGCTGATCCTTTGAGAAAAACCTATCAAGCCCTCCCCAAAGTCTTTTTTATTAAATTGCACCTGGAGTAAAAAGGATCCAGAACTCAGTGAGATTTTCAGGATTAAATGTAATCGAATGCGGTCTTCATTGTAAAGCGTTTCTTAATCTTTGGATAATCAATGAAACTTTCTGGTCACAGCAATTCAAACTGTTGTGTATAAAATACAAAATGGCCAGGACTCTGGTTAAGTGGTCTTCATTATTTCAACTGAAAAAAGAGGGTAGAGGAACTCCAGGTGCTAACAAGCCCAATTATGTCAAAAAATAACCTTAAAAATCCCTGCTATAACCAGATTCAGAATTGGGTAAATGCCCACGTTTTTTCTGTCAAAATCCTATTTATTATTTATTTTTTCACATTGAATACCGCAACCTCAAAGTATTATTTTTTTGAATGTCCATTTTTCCTTCTGTATTAAATAGATTCTGGAAATAATTCTCAAGATTGAATATTAATGGCCCGCTTTTTGCTGAGTAATTTTTGATGAACTAGCCAGAAACTTGCAACCACAAAGAATGACTTCACTTATAGAGGGCAGATGAAAAAGCAAATTCTTGTGGCCGATGAAGATCAACTGATATTATATGGCCTTGCTAAATCATTTAAAGATGATGGATGTGAAGTAAAAACAGCTTCTACGGCCACCGCTGCAATTAAAAAACTCTCTCACTGCTCATACGATCTTTGTCTTCTTGATGTCCATCTCGCTGATTCGAACGATCAGAGGCTAATGAAGATGATCAAGGATGTTTGCCCACACACAAAAATTATTATCATGACCACAAGTTACCCCGACTCTCCCGAACTCAGCGAAAATATCAATACGGCCATAGCCATAGGGGCCTGCCACTTTATCGCCAAGCCTTTTAACCTTTGTGATGTCACGGAAGTGGTGCACCAGGTGTTGGCAGAAGGTGATAACTTTTCTACCCATTTCCGCTATACCGACAGCGGCTTTACAGAAAAATCAAGAAAACACCCCAGGAAATGCTATATCGAAAAAATACCTTTTCAAATGAGCGTCATTGACAATGGAGTCGCCACCCGCTGGTCACTGGAGGCGCAAGCAGTTGACATCAGCGGCAGCGGCATTGGATTACTGTCCAAGTACCCCTTGGAGAAATCTCAGGTTATCGGTTTTGATGAAGAAATGGGCAACAGAACCGGAGTGGTCATCTGGAGTATAATGATAGATGAAGAAAATTGCAGAGTGGGGCTGGAATTTGTCTGATTGACATGTGCCTGGGCACTACAGCAAAAATGGTGTCTCCCTCCAGCCTCCGGTTGTAATGATACTTACTTCAAATCGAATTTTTTCACCTGATAGCGCAGACTATCGTAAGAAATATTGAGCAGTTTGGCTGCCTTGGTCTGGTTGTTGCCGGCCCGCTCCAGAGCCTGTTTGATCAAATCTTTTTCCACGTCGTCAAGAGAAATGCCTTTTTCAGGCAGGATAAGCCGCGCGTTTTGGCGCCTTTCGACAAAAGGTAAAGTGCTTCCTCCGCAGCCGCTCAAATCCAGGGGGAGATGCTCAGTGCTTATCAGGTCATTGTTTTCAAGGACAACGCATCTTTCAATAATATTCTTTAATTCCCGAACATTACCTGGCCAGTTGTAATCAATTAACCATTTCTCCACCTCTGAAGTGAAGCCCTTGAGATTTTTTTTTGCATATTTTTGCCTGAAGAAATCATGAAAATATCGGGACATCTGTGGAATGTCTTCACGCCTTTTACGGAGAGGCGGCAAATGCAGGGCAAAGGTGTTCAAACGGAAAAAAAGGTCCTCCCGGAATTCCTTGTCTGCCACAGCCTTATTGAGGTCCCTGTTGGTTGTGGCGATCACGGTCACTTCAACCGGGAGATCGATCTTGCCGCCCAGTCGGCGGACATTTCTGGTTTCAATAACCCGCAGAAATTTACTCTGGAGGTCGGCACGTATGTCACCGATTTCATCAAGCAGAATGGTGCCTCCGTCGGCCAGCTCAAACATGCCTTTTTTCTCCGTTTTAGCATCCGTAAAAGCCCCTTTTGTATGACCGAAAAGTTCGCTTTCGATAAGATTGTCAGGCAGAGCGGTACAGTTCACCTCAATAAAGGGTATATCTTCGGCTGCTTCCCCTTCTTCCAGATGCATCCAGTGATGGATATTGCGGGCCAGGACTTCCTTTCCTGTTCCTGATTCACCGGTAATAAGAATAGTCGGCACCCCTGCAGTTGCAATTTTTTTTGCTTGTTCTATAATTTCCTCAACCGCCGGAGACTTGGCCACCATTTCATGATGCTCATAGCTCTGCCGTGTCTTTCTCAGATACCTGACCTCATCCTGCAGTTTTGCTTTTTCCAGAACCCCTTTGATGACCATTATGACTTCGTCAACGTTAAAGGGTTTGGTCAGGTAATCAGCGGCCCCTATTTTCATGGCCCTGATTGCTGTCTCAGCAGTATCGTCACCCGTCAGCATCACTACCTGGGTATCGAGTTCATCCTTTTTAATTTCATTCAGGATATCCAGGCCGTTCCGGTCTTCACCCAGGTGAATGTCCAGCATTACAAGGTCGGGATGCCATGCCACTATTTTCTCGATAACATCCTGACCGCTTGTCTGCACCTGGGTTTCAAATCCTTCATTCCTGAGGGCCCTGGAGAGCATGGTAATTATCAGTTCATCATCATCGAGAAGAAAAATTCTGCCTTTCATTTTCATGGCTCACATTTTTTGTTTTCATTTTTTAGCGGCAAAGAGATTACAAAGGTCGCCCCACCTTCCGGGTTATTGAGGGCGCTGATTGTGCCGCCTTGCTGTTCAATAAGTCGTTTGCAGATCGCCAACCCCAGACCGGTTCCTTTTGATTTGGATGTGAAAAATGGATTAAATACCATACCGAGGGCCTTGGAGTCAATACCCTGGCCGGTGTCGGATATCCGAATCTCCACGGATCCGTCCGGAGTTGCTGCGGTTTTTATGCTTATTGTTCCCTGCTCTCTTATGGCGTCGGTCGCGTTTAAAATAAGGTTCAGAAACACCTGCTGCAGTTGCCCCGGATCAGCACAAATTTCCGGGATATCGGAATCAAAGTCTTTGGCAAAATTGATATCCTTGATCATACCGGAAGACCCTTTAGGTCTTTTGAATGAAAATTCTGAAGTTTTGATTAATCCCTCCAGATTTAGAATAATTATTCAGGGTTACTTTTCCATAATATTGGGCTGATGGAATATAAGGAAAATATTGGGAATAATTATCGGCAGATGCAAAATTGGGCAAGAAAAAAAGTATGCCGAAGACGTATAATATTTTAGGCTTCAGAAGTTATTATTTTTCTTCTTTGTATTTTAGTGCAAAATCGTAGAGATCTCTGCACATTTTCAGCCTTTTTGTATACACCTTTTTCTCTGTTTTCCCTTGAGAGCCGTTCAACTCATTAATACGTTCCTGCAGGTTGTCGCACCGCTCAATATGATTTTTCAACTCTGCGGAAGAAAGTGTCATGGCGTTTTGCGTCTTTGCACAGACATCAGCATATTCCTGCTTCCAATCCTGCTGAGCATAGGCACTGCCCAGGGTGTCGACAATAAAGTTTCCATGTGAAAAATAAAGGAACAGTAAACTTATGAAGGTAAACCGGACAATATTTCTCATAGTTGTTATCGAACCTCCTCGGTATGGCACCTCTGGCAATCAAGGAGTGGAAATGCAACGCTTTTATGGCACACACCGCAATATTTACCGTCGTATATATCAACCATTGAGTATTTTGTTATGCCTTTTTTTATGCCTATGAATATTTCAGGGTGACATAATTCACAACCGTTCCAGATAGTATGTTTTCGGTGTGAGAAAAGAATGTCAGGCATTCCCTCGACCTTGGCCCCGAGTTCAAAATCTGCCTGATCGGCAAGTTTTTCTCTTTTAATGGAAACGCCTTCGATAAAATCGACAGGAGTAATGAGCCCCTGTTCCTCTGTTTTTTCCCAATCCACACCATTGCCAAGCCTTTCTCTCGGCCAGTCTTTAACGAATTCTCTGAAATCATACTTTTTCACAATTTTCTTTCCCAGGGAATGGCAACGGTCACATGTCGCGGAATCTTTTGGTGTGAAGTCATTTTTGCACGAAGAAAATGTATCTTTTCCATTATGGCACGTACCGCAATAGTATCCATTAATGTTGTCAGCCGCTCTGATGTCTGTCACTTCGGTCTGCATGGCAAAGCCGATGTCAACATGACAAATCCTGCAGGTGAATTTTGCCCGGTGAAGCCAATGATCGAACACCACGGGAGAAATATGGGACGTTTCTGAATAATTGTTGATGACAACTCTGCCATACTCAAATGGCAGCGGTCTTCTTTTTTTTACACCCGTCTGAGCTAAAGCAATACTAATGGTGAAAACCAGTAATCCCGTAAAAAAAAGTGCCTTTTTCATATCGTTCCTCCTGATAAACTATGAAAACTGTCCACATCGTGTCAAAAAATCCAGTACGAAAAATAATACCAGAAAATTAAGGCAAAAGGCAAATAGAAATACCTATTTTGTCAGGAGTCAGATTACACATTCTAAAACAAGGTATTACGAAGCAGGTTTTCAGGGGTTATACCTATGGCATTTTTAATGATATTGCTGCAATGTATACTTAGGTAGAAATAGTAATTCATCAATTGATAATTAATGGCCTGGATTAAGGCTGAATATTTTAAAAATTAAGTAAAAGGAGTACGAAGTGAAAAAGAGCAATAGGATCAATTTGACTAAAGGATTATTGTATACTGTTTTGGCACTATTTTTAGTTGGCACCATGATTAACTGTGGTGGGGGTTCTTCCGGTCCTGCCCAGGTGCAGGCACCAAAGGCATTGATTCAGGATTACGTCTCCAAGCATGGCATCATGGTGGATACTTCTCTTGTTGATATTTATGTCGCTGATGAACAACCCAAGGTGGCTGCTGATATTAAAAGAACAATTAATGAGAAAACAGCAACAGGTGAACTGGAGAGATTACAAGATGCTACTTTTGATTTTACCAATTTACAGATTGCTGTTGTTGGTGAGAAAGAAGATTATATCAATGACCAACCTACAAAACTCATCAAGATTTCCGTGTCCGGCAGTTACATAATGAAGCAGGCTGATAATGCAACAACCATTCCTACAGATGAGACCGTCATTCTTGGAATGGTCAACAATCATTGGAAGGTGACGGAAAGAATTAATCCCTGGAGCTAATAGTAGATAGAATTTCCGGGTAAGATTTGTCTGTAAAGACTTTTTTACATTCTTGTTGTCTGCAAAGTAGACATTAAACAAAAAGGGGCTCCCGGAAGGGGCCCCTTTTTATGTAAACTATGCTAAATTAATTTTGCTGGTTGAATTTGTTAGGGTGACCTGCAGAAAAGTAAAGTTTTTTATTCCTCCGGCACATCAGCCAACACCCGCCAGCGTGTCGGCTCAAAACTGTATATAGTGGAGCATTGAGGACATTTTATCCTGACGTTGTTGATAATCTCCCGACCTTTGTCCCACAACTTTTTTTTGCAGATACCGCATTGCAGTTCCCGAAAATCGTTATATTTGTATTCCTGCTCGCTTTTCAACAACTTCATAGGCAATTGTCTCCTGCCGGGATTTTAATATTTTCTTTTGATTATATTTTTTTCTTTATATCAATTACCGGGGTGGAATCAAGTATATCCAACCCCTTGACCGTAAGAATATTTTTATTGATATCCTGGACCAGTAATTCTGAAACCGCTACAGGGTTTGGTCTTACCGGACTGCGTGTTGAAAAAACCCCCCGTTTAGGCTTTGATTTGTCGCCACGATGATAAACACGTAAAACAGAGCGATCCGCCCTGTCCAGCCAAAACAGCACAACGATGGTATCTCCCTTCTGAACACCATTGAGCCCCTCAATATATTCCGGATAGATTTCAATAGTTCCGACATGCTTTGATTCATCATAATTTTTTGGAGTATGCTCCCTGTTAATTAAATCGCAATGTAAGATACCAATGGGCTGGAGAGTAAAGTCAATCATAATTTTTTCCTGCAGGTTGTTAGGTTATAATACCCAAATTTGTAGTTGTATTTTAAAAACTATACTTAATTTTATTGGCATCAACAGCTAAAAAATATTTCCAATGTGATCAGTAGGTAGCAGAAATAGACTCTCTGGAATTGGTAACTCTTGCATATGAGCCTGTATTACGTGTAAATATATCAATATTCACAGCAAACAAGTCGATTTTGATGACAGCGATTACCATACGGAAATGGAGCCATATTTTGATAAACGATACAATGGACAGAATCAGGAAGGAATTTCCCAACCTGCCTGACAGGCTGCTTGGTTTGGGGGAGATGGCTGGAAATCTCTGGTGGAGTTGGCATCCTGCAGCCCGCATGGTTTTTAAATCTTTGAACCGTCAAGCCTGGAAGGAAAGCAGGCATAATCCTGACAAAACTTTAAAGGAACTCCCTGCTGAAATCCTGGCAGCAGCAGCAAAGGATCCTGATTTTCTGAGGCATTATGACCTGGTGCTGTCACAGTTTTACAAGTATCTTGAAAAAGGTGTCTGTGCACAGCTGAGAGAGGTGTGTGATAAGGACACACCAGGTATTGCTTATTTTTCAGCAGAATATGGTCTGCACCATTCCCTGCCGTTTTATGCCGGAGGGCTTGGCTTTCTGGCCGGTGATTTTATCAAAGAGTGCAGTGATCTGCATGTGCCTCTTGTGGCCGTCGGATTCATGTATCCGGAAGGGTATGTTCTGCAGCGTATTCGTGAAGACGGCTGGCAGGAGAATCTCGATCAGCCGCTGGACCGTGAGGCTGCCTCTATCTCCAGGGTTATGGATGCAAAAGGCGGGCAATTAATTGTCAAGGTGCCTGTAATTGAACCGCCCATATATGTCAGTGTCTGGAAAATTGCAGTCGGCAGGGTAGCGCTCTATCTTCTTGATACCGATATTAAGGATAATGATCCCTGGAACAGGACCATATCCTCACGGCTCTATGCCGGAGATACGGAGCAAAGGCTCCGCCAGGAGATCGTCCTGGGCATAGGCGGCATGGAGGTGCTGGAGCAGTTGGGTATCAATCATTCTCTATTGCATTTGAACGAGGGGCATGCAGCCTTTGCCCTTCTTGAAAGGATCCGGGATAGGGTAGAGACAGGCATGAGTTTTGAAGATGCCCGAAAGATGGTGAGCGATACAACCATTTTTACAACACATACCCCTGTGAAGGCAGGCCATGATGTTTTTCCTTTTGAGTTGATGGGGAAATATTTTCAGGAGTACTGTTCCTCATTGGGGCTTGATCATGATTCGTTTCTGCAGTTGGGGGTTCATCCTGATGAGCCGCAAAGCGGTTTTAACATGACTGCATTTGCCTTACGTATGTCAGGATATCGCAACGGAGTGAGCAGGAGACATGGTGAAGTGGCCCGGAGAATGTGGAAGAGTTTGTGGCCGGAGGCTGATGAGAAAAATGTGCCGATCAGACACGTTACTAACGGTGTTCATGTGCCGACCTGGATTGAGCCCAAAATGGAGCTGCTTTTTAATAAATATCTTGATCCTGACTGGTTGGACGAGCATGATAATCCTTATATCTGGGAATTGGTCCACGAGATCCCGGATCGGGAATTGTGGAATACCCATATGTGGTTGAAGATCAAACTTATTGACGCAATCCGTGAGCGTGCCCGGCGTCGATGGACTGAGGACCGGATGAATACTTCTCTGGTTGTATCCGGCGGCACATTGCTTGATCCGACGATATTAACCTTTGGTTTTGCGAGACGTTTTGCAACGTACAAGAGGGCGGATCTTATTTTTCATGACATGCAAAGACTGAAAAAACTTCTCACTGACCGCTGGCAGCCTATCCAGATTATTTTTGCCGGCAAGGCGCATCCTGCAGATGATCCGGGCAAGAGAATCCTGCAGCGTGTGATTAACGCGGCCCGTGATCCGGAATTTGGCGGCAGAATAGCCTTTGTGGAGGATTACGGTGAGCAGTTTGCCCAGTATATGGTGCATGGGGTGGATGTATGGTTGAATAATCCTCTGCCGCCCAAGGAGGCATGCGGCACCAGTGGTATGAAAGCCGGCCTGAACGGTGTGCCGAGCCTGAGCATAATGGATGGATGGTGGCATGAAGGTTATAATGGCAAGAATGGCTGGGCTTTCGGGGCGGAAGAGGAAAATGAAAATCGTGACAGAGCTGATGCAGAGGCTATCTATCAGCTTATCGAGGAAAAGATTATCCCTCTATTCTATAAAACGAGAAACCATGGGATATCCGAGGGGTGGGTTGATGTTATGAAGGAGTCAATAAAATGTTGCGGCTCTTCGTTTTCAGGCCGACGGATGGTATCAGACTATATTGATAAATTTTACTTGAAAGCTCTGAAAAGATATTTACAGTAAGTTTGCCGAAGTTATCAAAACCTCATTTATGGGAAGGAAATATGGAAGAAAAGAAACACGTTGAATATGGCTGGAATCAGGATATGGACATATCGCTCCATGACAAGGTCAGGCTTGATCTGAAGAACTCCATGCTGCAGAAGCAAAATGATATCCGTGATACGCTACGGGTGATAATGGGTGAATTTCCGAAACTGACAGTGCCTATTACTCTGGAAAGCGGCAAGAAAACTTTTCGTGTCAAAAAACCTGAAGAAATTACGGATGATGATCTGCTTGGGATTATGCGTGGATTGGCAAAGTCCGAAAAATCGGTATTGGAACTGCAGAAAAAGGAAAGCTCTCCGTATCTAAAGGTGCTTGGATCATACCTTCCGAAAATGGCCGGCAGCGAGGAGGTCATGACCTGGATAAATGAAAACATTGATTTGGCAGAATACAAAAGTCCCATGCAGGCCATGGGGGCAATTATGAAGCATTTTGGGAAACTGGCTGACGGCAACATGGTAAAAAGTTTGCTGCAGGAATTGTCCAAGAGGTGATGCAGAAACAGTTTGGAAGAGTGAGTTGGTTTTCATGCAGAAGGTATTGATTGGAATAGGGTTGATGTTGCTGACTGCCGGTCTTCTCTGGCCCTGGCTTGGAAAGTTGCCAATCGGTCGTTTGCCCGGTGATATTATAATCGACAGGCCCAATTTGAAGATATATATCCCGATCACCACCATGGTAATTATTTCCATTATTATTTCATTGCTGGTTCGTTTTTTTAGAAAGTAATTGTTAGGAGATCAATCTTGTGGAGAGAAAATAAGGGATTGTAATTTTTTTGTTGTTATGTTCAGTCATGCTTTCCATAGTACCATGGTCTGGTTGGGAATTATGTGATATGCTACATTTAAAACTTTAGAGTATTTTTACTATATAAGGAGATTCAGATGGGAAAGATAGGCAGGAACGAGGCATGTCCCTGTGGAAGCGGCAGAAAATTCAAACGCTGTTGTCTCGGCAAGCAGCAGGAGCAGACTGCTAACCTCACTGAAGTGCAGAAAGCCCAGATTTCTCTGCAGAACGGAATTAATGCAATTCAGGAGGCAGCATCAAAAGGCATCCAGAAGGTTCATGAGTTGGGAGTTTTTGTCTTTTTCTCTACTACGGACGGAGATGCATGGCTGCTGGAGGTGACTGAAATGGATGGCCTGCAGGTGGCTGCCGGCAAGGAGATTCTTACCGTTGATCTTGAGGAGAATCCGGAAACCATTGAAATTAACTGGACCCACATATTTGAAATTCAGGACAAGCAGTTTGTCACCACTGCATATAAAGATAAGAAAGTTGAGAAAATCGATAACTATCCCACCCATCCAATACTTGCGGCAATTAAGCGTATTAAGAAAAAGTATTCTCCTGAGCAGCTTGAAAGTGTCCACATTGATCAAGAACCGACAACTGGAGAAGCCTAGCTGCAGGGAAGTAATTTATTATGAAGGTTTATGCTCGATTTATCCCCATGGCATGCATCATGGGGATAATTTTTTTTCTATCCCACCAACCCGGTGATTTTGTCCAGCTTCCCCAATTTTTCGGTATTGACAAGTTGGCCCATGTCATTGTCTATGGCTGTCTGGCTGGAACATTATTATATGGTCTGCAGCCTTTCTTCAATACCTGTAATAATAAATTTGTAGCAGCAATAATTGTTGTATTACTTTGTGTGCTTTTCGGCATCAGCGACGAATTTCATCAATCTTTTATACCTGGACGGTTTGTCAGCTTCTGGGATGTGGTGGCTGATGGTTTTGGAGCTGTGCTCGTGGTTGGCTGGTGGTTCACGAAAGCAACGCCAAAGGTTTTAAGGGATTGTTCGTGACAAGATGAATACAGGTCCTTGCCTTTTCTGATTGTTGTTCTTTTCAAAATTTTACCGGTAGTGTAAAATCTTTCTACAGTATTTCCAGTAACCGTTTGTGGACGAAGGGCGTTCTCAAATAGAATAGTGCCAGAATTTTAAATTAGTCTGCAGAGGTGCGCAATATTTCATGACTGCTAAATCCTCATACAGTCAATTGGAAAAAAAGGTGAAAGCCCTGGAAAGGGAGCTTTCCGGACATCATGATATTGAAAAGATGTTATGGGAGAAGCAGGACCAGTTGTTCAAGGTTTTGGATAGCCTGGATGCCATAGTCTATGTGGCGGACATGGAATCATATGAAATCCTCTTTGTCAACCGCTATGCCGAGAAACTCTTTGGTAACATTACTGGTAAAATTTGCTGGCAGGTGCTGCAGTCCAATATGACGGGTCCCTGTCCTTTCTGTAAAAACAGTGAAATTGTTAGCTCTGACGGTAAACCTGAAGATATCATCCTGTGGGAAATTCAGAATACCATAACCGGAAAATGGTACTCAATACGTGATAGAGCCATAAACTGGCTTGACGGCAGGGTCGTCCATTTGCAGATAGCAATTGATATTTCCGACAGGAAGAAAGCTGAAGCCGCCTTACAGGCAAGTGAAGAAAAATTTCGAACTGTTGCAGACTTCACTTATGACTGGGAATACTGGATAAATGAAAAGGGTAACTTCAATTATATCTCTCCTTCCTGTGAGAGAATAACAGGGTACAGTGCCCATGAATTTGAAGAAAACCCTGCCTTGCTGCTTAACATAATCCATCCTGATGACAGGACACACCTCGGCAAACATTTAGATGAAGAGTTGGATACATCCAAGGTATGCCACCTGAATTTTCGCGTTATTACTCGGACAGGGGAGGAGCGCTGGATATCCCACTACTGCCAACCGGTCTATGGGCACGAGAAAAAATTTCTCGGACGGCGCGCCAGCAACCGTGATATCACGGTGCAGACAAAGGCGCAGGAAAACATCAAGCTTAATGAAACGCGGCGGACTGCATTGCTGAAACTTTATGAGATGCAGACATTGCCCATCAAGGAAGTATGTGACTTTGTCCTGGAAGCGTCACAGTCTCTTACCGGAAGTGACATAGGTTTTATGGGGTTCCTCAATGAAGATGAGTCCCAAATGACAATCCACTCCTGGTCAAAAAGCGTCATGGCCCAGTGTAAAATTCATGAAAAACCAATTATTTTCAGTATTGCAGAGGCTGGTGTCTGGGGAGAAGCAGTACGGCAGCGTCAGCCGGTTATCATTAACGATTACGGCTCTTCTTTTGTTTTGAAGAAGGGACTTCCTCAAGGTCATGTGGATATAGCAAGATTCATGGCCGTTCCTCTCTTTGGCGAGGATAAAATTGTAGCGGTAGTTGCAATGGGCAATAAAAGTCAGGATTATGACGAGCAGGATATAAAACAGCTGCAACTGCTTATAGAAGGGATGTGGCAGATCATCAAGCGCAGGCAGACCGAGGATGAACTCATCAGACAGGCGGAAATGATAAAACACTTCACCAATAAAGTCGCCCATGACCTTAAAAATCCTGCAATTGCTATTTATGGTCTCGCCAGAGTCCTCAAGAGAAAATATGAGGAACTATCTCAAGAAAAACTGGAGAATTTCATTGAGCAGATCGTCAACAGCTCCGCACAGATTAGTGCACTCTCAGAGGACATCAACACATATATTTCCACCAGGGAGACCACTCTTCATTTCGTAGATATTGATCTGATGGAAATATGGCAGACAATCAGGGATGAGTTTGAACCCCAGCTCAAAAAAGGAAAGATAATGTGGATAGAACCGGAGAGCAGTATACCTGCAATAAGGGCTGACCGGCATGCCCTGCTCAGGGTTTACAGGAATCTGGTGGATAATGCCTTGAAGTATGGCGGCAGCAATTTAACTGAGATCACAATGGGGTATGCGTCATCAGATATGTACCATATATTGACTGTGCAAAATAACGGGGAAGTTATACCTCCGGAAGATATAGGATCTATTTTTAAGATTTTCAGGAGAAAAGCGGGTGAGTCAACTGTTGGTGGAACGGGGTTGGGACTTGCTATTGTCAGGGAGCTTGCCAGGCATCATAAGGGGGATTCCTGGGTTGAATCAGGTGCTGATGGCAAAACCACATTCTTTATGTCAATTGCCCAAAATCTTTAAACTCAGCTTATTATCTCAGTTTAGTTCTTTTCCTGTTCATCTTCTTTTTCTCCAGAACCATTTGGTGTTTTTTCTTCTTTGGTTGTCATGTCTGGCGTGCCCGATTCATTGGCCTTGCTTTTCTTTTCATTCGCTCCGGCAGCCAACTCTTCTTCTGTGTCAAGTGGCAACAATACAGCGGTTTCGGCATCCGGTTCACCATCTGCCGGTGAGTCGGCAGCAGTCTCTTCCTGCTTGAACTGGTCGATATAAAGGCTGGCCAGGCAGCCAACCTGGAAGGGAGGCAGGAGAATTTTCAGCACAAAAAGAAAGGGTATTATTGCACTGATAAAGTTGATAAGCATGATTGGAATGACAGATACAAGCAGCAGAAAGACAAGGTGCATGAGAAAACCTTTTTCATTTACCTTGTTCATGCTGAGACGCATGGCATCTGTGAAAGACATTTTTTTGTCAACCATTAACGGCAGGACATAAAGCCACCAGGTAGCAAAAAGCAACCCCGGGAGTATCAGCAGCATAAAACCAAAGAATATCAGGAGCAGGACGAGAAAGTAGGGAAACAGGTTGGCAAATTGCTGCAGACCGGAAAAAATATCGTTAAAGACCGGTTTTTTATTTTCCCGCAGGGAAAGGATAACCAGGAGCATGTAACCACCTATAAGGGGCCCGGCAAGTATACCCAGAGAAAAAACAGTCAGCAGTTGGACGAGCAAACCACCGAGGATGAGGATAACAGGCTCTGCCTTAATGATTCTGTAGGTGTCCTCAAGATAAGCCTGGAAATTCATTGTATTGGGTATAAGGCTAGCCTTGGAGGAGACGGGCCATATCCTTGGCAAAATAAGTCAGGATTATTTCCGCACCGGCCCGTTTTATGCTGAGCAGTGTCTCCGCCATAACCCTTTCTTCGTCAATCCAGCCATTGGCACCGGCAGCCTTGATCATGGCATACTCCCCACTGACGTGATAGGCGGCAATTGGAAGGTCGAACTCATCACGCAATTTACTGATTATATCAAGATAGGCCAGAGCAGGTTTGACCATGAGGATATCAGCGCCTTCTTCCACATCAAGGGTTGCCTCACGGAGCGCTTCCAGGGAATTTGCCGGGTCCATCTGGTAACCGCGCCTGTCTCCCTCCTGCGGTGAACAATCTGCAGCATCACGAAACGGACCATAAAATGCAGAGGCATATTTGACGGCATAGGACATGATCGGAATGTTATGAAAGTTCTCATCATCAAGGGCAGCCCGAATTTCACCGACCCGTCCGTCCATCATGTCTGAAGGAGCCACCATGTCAGCACCGGCAACTGCATGTGATAAGGCGGTCTTGGCCAGGACTTCCAAAGTAGTGTCATTATCAATCTGTTTATCTATGATAATACCGCAGTGGCCATGGGAGGTATATTCGCATAAACAGACATCAGTAAAGACGAGGAGTTCAGGAACCTTATTTTTTAACTCCCGTATAGCGCGCTGGATAATGCCATCTTTAAAATGAGCACCTGAACCCATGGGGTCTTTCTTCTCGGGTAAACCGAAAAGAATGACACTGTTTACCCCAAGCTTGAGGCACTCTTTGCCTTCTTTTGCCAGCTGATCAACGGAGAGTCGGAATACCCCCGGCATGGATGATATCTGTTCCCGTTTATTTTTACCGGGCATGACAAAAATAGGGTAAATAAGTTGTGCCGGCAAAAGATGTGTTTCACGGATTAAAGCACGAAAGGATTCATTTTTTCTGAGACGCCTGGGGCGGTATTCAGGGAATATCATGTCTGTTCTCCTCAATAATTAATGCATTTCTAAAAAAATAGTAACAGG